>JAEETR010000006.1 GCA_016286595.1 Oscillospiraceae bacterium
CATGGGCAGCCGCATGCTGCGCTCCTGGGTGGCCCGTCCCTTCGTGACCCCCGCGCCAATAAACAGACGGCTGGCCGCCGTGAACGAGCTGTACAACGCCAACACCGTCCGTCCGGAGATAATGCTCACCCTGCGGGGCGTGGGCGATATCGAGCGCATCATCGCCAAGGTCGCCTACGGCACCGCCAACTGCCGTGACCTGGCCAGCCTCGCCGCCTCCGTTTCACGTCTTCCGGAGATAAAAAGGCAGCTGTCAGGCATGACCTGTCCTCTCCTTACGGAGCTGGCCGGCATGGACGACCTTGCCGACGTTCAGTCCCTTATCGACTCCGCCGTGGGCGACGATCCCCCCTTCTCCGTCCGTGAGGGCGGGTTCATCAGGGCCGGATACGACGCCGAGGTGGACCGCCTGCGGGATCTTCTGGGCGGCAGCACCAACGCCATGGCCGACATCGAGGCCCGGGAGAAGGCTCGCACCGGCAAGAAGCTGAAGGTGGGCTTCAACAAGGTGTTCGGCTACTACATCGAGATACCCCGCTCCCAGTCCTCCGACGTGCCCGACGACTACATAAGAAAACAGACTCTCGTCAACTGCGAGAGGTTCATAACCCAGGAACTCAAGGAACTGGAGACCACCCTCCTCACCGCCCAGGACACCCTGGCGGCGCTGGAATACGAGCTTTTCTCCCGTCTGCGGGAGCAGATCGTGGCCCAGGTGCTGCGCATACAGTCCACGGCCGCGGCGGTGGCCGCGGTGGACTGTCTTTGCTCCCTTGCCGAGACCGCTCAGAAAAACGGCTACTGCATGCCCCAGATAACTCTGGACGGCGTCATCGACATAAAGGACGGACGCCACCCGGTGGTGGAGGTGTCCGGCGGGGACAGTCTGTTCGTGCCCAACGACACCTATCTCAACCTGACCGGGTCCCGCACCGCCATCATAACCGGCCCCAACATGGCCGGCAAATCCACCTATATGCGTCAGACAGCCCTCATCGTGCTCATGGCGCAGATGGGCTCTTTCGTGCCGGCCCGCTCCGCCTCCATCGGCCTTGTGGACCGGGTGTTCACCCGCATAGGCGCCTCAGACGATCTGGCCGCCGGCAAATCCACCTTCATGGTGGAGATGAGCGAGGTGTCCGACATTCTCAAAAACGCCACGGGCAGGTCCCTGCTCATCCTGGATGAGATAGGCCGGGGCACCTCCACCTACGACGGCATGGCCATCGCACGCGCCGTGCTGGAATACTGCACCGACCCGAAAAAGCTGGGGGCGCGCACCATGTTCGCCACCCACTATCACGAGCTGATCTCCCTCGAGAACGAGATCGAGGGCGTTGTAAATCTCAACACCTCCGCGAAAAAGCGGGGCGACGATCTCATATTCCTGCGCAAGATCGTCCCCGGCGGCACCGACGACAGCTACGGCATCGAGGTGGCCCATCTGGCCGGAGTGCCGGACTGGGTTGTCCGGCGGGCGAAGACGGTGCTGTCCGGTCTCGAGAGCGGCGGCGACGTGTCCGCAAAGGGCAAAACGAGATCCGCCCCGGCGGCGGACGACCTTCAGTTCACGCTGGACGACATGGGCGGCGGCGAGCTTGTGCGGGAGCTGCGGATGGTGGATCTGAACACCATAACGCCCATCGAGGCGCTGAACCTTCTGTACGAGCTGAAGAAGAAGGCCGGAAACTGACCCACTAAAGAGGTACGAGCGTGGAAAAAGAATTCAACTTCCATATGAAAAAGGGTGAAAAGGCGGCGGGCTTCACCTGCCTGGTCATCCACGCCTTCATACTTCCCGTCGCCCTGACGTACCTGGCGACCTGGGTCATCCTCACCATGGGATATGACGTGCAGGAGTACTGGTTCGACGTGGGCTATTACGCCTCGGGCTTCCTGTTCGTCCTCATCGCCCTCAACAGTTTCCTGCGGGAGAATTTCTCCTCATTGCTGGACGACCCCGGCGCCACCGTATACGCGGCGTTCCTGGGCTATACGCTGTACCTGCTGGGCAATATCATCGTGCAGATGGCGCTGGACGCCCTCATCGGCACCGACCCCAACCCCAACTCCGCCGCCATCAACAGATCGGCCATCATAAGCCCCGGGCCAATGCTGGCTGTGGGCGTGTGCCTTGCCCCCGTGGTGGAGGAGACGCTGTTCCGGGGAGTGCTGTTCGGGTCCATTAGAAACAAAAACCGCATACTCGCGTACGCGGTTTCGGCGCTGGTGTTCGCGCTGTACCATCTGTGGACGTATTTCCTGCTGGACTTC
>JAEETR010000071.1 GCA_016286595.1 Oscillospiraceae bacterium
GCCCTCCTCCTCGGCGGTCTTGGCGAAGCCCTCGTACAAGTCGGTCCACTCGAAGTTCTCGCCGTCGGCGGCCGCGGCCAGATTGGCGGCGGTATCGCCGATGCCGTTGAGCTCCTTGAACCACATCTTGGCGTGCTCCTTCTCGTTGTCCGCCGTCTGCAGGAACAGAGCGGATATCTGCTCGTAGCCCTCCTTTTTTGCTGTGGAGGCGAAATAGGTGTACTTGTTCCTGGCCTGGGACTCGCCGGCAAAGGCGGCCTGCAGATTCTTCTCGGTCTGGGTGCCGTAGTAGGGGTTCACGGCCTCAAGGTTGTCACCGGTCGCCTTGCACACGGGGCAGACGGCCTCGGCGCCGTCCTCCACGGTGAACACCTTGCCGCAGATCCTGCACTTGTAAGTCTTCATTTTTTTATCCTCGCTTTTCTTCTCAGCAGAACTCTGCCGTAATTTACCGTCATCTTCGTTGCAGGGTATCATATCGAGCAGTTTTTTCGCCGCCCCGACGGGGAAGCCGGGTCCCGGCGGATTGTCCACGAACTCCAGCAGCATATTCCGGACGTTGGCGCTCTGGGGCAGCATGTACCCCGCCTCCCGGAGGATATCCTCCTCCATAAGCCTTTCGGACCCCGCTGCGGCGGTCATCAGGCGGTAAAGGCCGTCTTTGTCCGTGGCGGAGGCCGTCTGAAGAGCGGCCTTCTCCTGCAGGGCCTTGCTGCCGGCAAGAGCGTTCAGCACGGCTTTCACGCCGTCCGTCTTGGGCTGCTGGGGCGGCAGCGCGCGGGGCATCATGCTGATGGCCCCGCTGGGGCAGGCTCCGGCACAGGCTCCGCAGCCCACGCACTTTTCCCTGTCTATGACGCTGTTGGGGGTGTCCGTGGCCCCGGTGGGGCACACGTAAAGGCACAGGCAGTCCTTCGTGCAAAGTCGCAGATTTCTTACGGCATAGCTGTTCACTGCCCGTCCCTCCCCTCTATCTTCTCGAACTTCCAGGAGGGCACTTTACACACGGGGCACAGCTCCGGCGGCTCTTTGCCTATATAGACGAAGCCGCACACGGTGCAAAGCCACACCTCCTGACCTTCCAGCATTTTCTCCCCCTCCGTCTCGTAACGGCTCATAAGGGAGGAGAGCATTCTCGACACCTTCTCGCCCCACACGCATACACGGGCGGCTCCGCCGTCGCCGTCGTCGTCCGCCGCGGCGCGCACGGAGGGGTAGTTCTCTATATCCTCACTGAGCAGCCGGCTGACGGTCCGCGCGTCGGCGTCCTCCACGGGAGGCGTCACGGCGGTGAACCAGTCGGCCAACTCCCGGAACAGTCCCGCCTCCGCCGTCATATACTGCTTCTCGCAGCCCCTGGCAAGATTGGAGCACACGGCGGCCATCTGTCCCGCCGTGAGCTTTTTCAGCTCGGGGATATCGGCGGGGGCCGTCTTCACCGCCGGGGCGGCGGAAGGCGAATCGGGTCTGAACTGGCTCTTGGCGGCGCCGCACAGGGGGCATTTCCAGTCCTCCGGCAGCGCGGCAAAGGGCGATTTTTCCCGCGGCTCGTCGTAGACGTAGCCGCAGATCTGACAAACGTATCTCATATAGATCTCCGGTATTACGCGATGGGCGGGGGACGGATCGCGTCCCCCGCCCGGGTTTCACTCAGTTACTGCACTCGCGGCCGCAGTCGTGGGCGCAGTCGTGATCCTCACCGTGATGGTCGCAGGACACGTCCGGGTCGTAGACGAGGTTTCCGGCAAGGAACGCGTTAACGGCCTCGTCGGCACTGCCCTGCACGCCGCCGTAGTACTCCACGCCGGCCTCCTCCAGGGCCATCCGGGCGCCCATGCCCATGCCTCCGCATATGAGCACGTCCACTCCCTTTCCGGACAGCAGGAACGCCAGGGCCTCGTGTCCCTGCCCGCCGTTGTCGATCACGGCGGAGGAGACGATCTTCCCGTCCTGCGCGTCGTAGACCTTGAACTGCTCGGTGCGGCCGAAATGCTGGAATACGTTCCCGTTTTCGTAGGTAACTGCGATCTTCATGGTGATAACTCCTTTAATAGTTGATAATTACTTGATGGGAAGCCAGTTGATGAACTTCTCTATCCAGGTATCCCAGAAAAGCCAGTCGTGCTGTCCGGGGCCGATGAACCACTCGTAGCCGTAGGGGTTGCCCTCAAGACTCTGGAAGAAGTCCCGGGCCTCGGTGGCGTGCTGCCAGTTGTGGTCCTCGGTGCCGCAGCAGTGGAATATCCTGGGCAGGGGTCTTCCCTCCTCGATATTGCGGCGGGCCAGCCAGAACCAGTCCTGATCGGTGTTCAGAATGGATTTGCCCATGGACCAGTCCCAGCACAGCTTCCAGCGGCGCTCCATTACGGCGTTGCCGTAGATGCCACGGGCCTCGCCGGACTTGTACACGGCCATGCGCTTCTCGTCGCCGGGCATGGGGCGGCGGGAGGTGCCGTTGCCCTCGTTGTAGACCTCGGGGTTCATGGCGTGGTTTCCGCTGGACAGGGCTCCCGCGGCTGCGTAGTTTTCCGGCAGCGTCAGTGCTATCTTCAGCGCGCCGTAGCTGCCCATGGAAAGGCCGGCGATAAAGGTGTCCTCCCGCTTGTCGGAGATGGGGAAGAAGTCCTTGACGATCTCCGGCAGTTCGTAGGCGATGTAGTCGAAATATCTCTGGCCGTGGGCCATGTTGGCGTAGGAGGAGAGCTGTCCGGACATCATCACCACGGCAAGGCCGCGGGTGGCGGCGTACCGCTCAACGCTGGTCCAGCGCTCCCAGTCGGTGTTGTCGCCGGAGGTGCCGTGCAGCAGGTACAGCACCGGGTGCTTTTCCCGCTTGGGGGCGTCGATAAAGCCCACGCCCTGCTTTTCCTCGGGCAGGACCATGGTTATCTGGGAGTCCATCTCCAGCACGTGTGAATAGAAATCAAGAGTAAGTACCGACATGCTCCCACCTCCTCAGTCCGCCAGCGGGAGCCAGTCCAGCACCCGCTGTATCTGTTTGTCCCAGAAGGCCCACTCGTGCTTTCCGGGCTCCTCCGCGTAGGTCAGGTCCAGCTTATCCTTATATCTGGCGTTGAACTGCGCGTTCTGCTCATAGAGGAAGTCCTCCGTACCGCAGCCGACGTAGACCTTTGGCAGGGGGCCGCCCTCGGCGATGGCCTTGTCGATGAGCCAGGGCACGTCGTCCACGGTGCCCCGGATCTCCTCGGGGGAACCCCAGATGTTGACCCGCTTGTCGGTCAGCTTGCCGTTTTCGGCGATCTCCTCCTCCATCCGGGCCGCCATGTCAATGACGCCGGACAGGGACGCCACCGCGGCGCAGCGCCCGGGCTGAACGAATGCCCACTTCAGCGCGCCGTAGCCGCCCTGGGAATTGCCGGCAATGAAGGTATCCTCGGGAGCCTGGGATATGCCGGGGAAGTTGGCCTTGACCAGCTGCGGCAGCTCCTCGTTGAAGTACTTGAAGAAGGGATAGCCCAGCTTCATGTCGGTGTAGCCGCCCTGCATGGTTGTGGTCATGACTACGGCTATGCCTTTCTCCTCGGCGTAGCGCTCGATGGAGGTATAGCGAAGCCATTTGCCCGCGCCGTCTCCGCCGCCGTGGAGGAGGTAGAGCACCGGGTATTTGTCAGCGCGGCGGGCGGTGCCGTCGCGGCGGACCTTGTCCGGCAGGATCACGTACACGGGCGTGTTCATGCCGATCGCCACTGAGAACCAGTTCATTGTCACAAGGGCCATGGTAATCACTCCTTTGTCAGTTTATCATCTTCCCTTACGGGTTAATGCACTTACGTTCTGCCGGATCCGCGCACGCCCGGCAGGCGGGGTCACGGCTAAAAACGGGGGCGTTTATACGTTCTTCCCCGTCACAGCTTGTATCCAGTGCCCAGGAACAGCGCCACGTCCCGGCCGGTGTCGTCGGTGACGGACACCTCCACCACGATGGTGGTCCTGCCGCTCTTCACCGTTTTCGACCGGGCGAAGAGCCTTGCTCCCTTCGGCATGGACAGATAGTTCACGTTCACGTCGATGGCCACGGTGGGGTTGTGGTCGTTGTTGCAGGTCACGGCGAAGGCGAAATCCGCCAGAGTGAAGATGACTCCGCCCATAACGCCGCCGATGGCGTTTTTGTGGTCCGGTCCCAGGGTGAGGGAGGCGAGGCACCCGTCCTCGTAAAGCTCGTCCAGCTCCACGCCGGTGAGCATGGCGTATCTGTCGCCCCGGAAATACTCCCGGGCCTCCTCAACGTTTGAAAATGCAGCCATTTGCTATGCTTTCTCCGTTCCGCGCCGAAGGCGCTCATATCGGTATCATTATAGCCTTTTTGCGCCGTTACATCAAGCGCCGGGGGGCAATCGTTCACCCCGCCGGAGATTTTCCCCTATTTGCACAAAAATGGGGATATAAAAAAGGCACAATGGCTATCCGGCCACTGTGCCCTTTGCGTTTGTTCTGTTACAGTTCCGCCGCGGAAACCACGCCGTCCAGTTCTTCAAGGGTGTCCGTCAGCGCCTCCATATCCGCGCTGCCACGGAGCATCACGTCCGCTCTGTACCGCAGGGTGCCGCCGTCAGGCGCCATGTCTATCTTCACGGAGGAGACGTGCATTTTCTTGTCCCGGAATACGCCGTA
>JAEETR010000072.1 GCA_016286595.1 Oscillospiraceae bacterium
GACGTACTACGGCGACTATACCCGGGACTATATCCTCACCCGGTTTTTGGCCGGGGGCGAGACGGGGCTGAAGGGCCACATAATGCGGTACGTGCTTGATACCCTTGCGCCGGAAGACGCCCGGGAGGTGACCGCCGACAACGGTCAGGAGTACTTCGACAAGTGGATGGACGCCGCCAGGATTGAGCTGGAGAGGTACGGCGCCGACTGGCTGCGGGACAACCGTCCCGCGTCCTACCGGGCGTTCGTGCTTTTCGGCGGCATAGGATAAACGATACAGGGCAGGGAAAGCTCCCGGCCCTGTGCTTTTTTATTGAAAAGCCGCGGATAAAATGGTATACTTGTTTCAACAAAAGCGGCCGCCGGACAGTTCCCTGTCCGCGGCACTGTAAAAGAAAGGAATTGACAGCCATGTTAGCAACAATCGCTTCCATTTGCACCACCCTCTGCGGGAAGATCATAGCCGCCGTTCTGGTGCTGATCATCGGCAGAGCCATCATCAAGTTCATCGTGAAGAAACTTGACGCCAGCGAGAAGTTCAACAAGGATCCCTCCGTCAAGAGCTTCGCCCTCAACGGCGTGAAGATCGGCCTTTACGTGCTGCTGATCATCGCCGTTATCGGCATCATGGGCATCCCCACCGCGTCCATCGTGGCGGTCATCGCCTCCGCCGGCGTCGCCATCGGCCTTGCGCTGCAGGGCTCCCTGGCCAACCTGGCCGGCGGCGTCATGCTGATGATCTTCCGTCCCATCCACGTGGGCGACTACGTGACCGTGGCGGGCGTCACCGGCACCGTGAAGGACATCAACCTGTTCTACACCATCTTCAGCTCCCCCGACAACAAGCGCATCACCGTGCCCAACGGCAGCCTCATGAACAACGTGGTCACCGACTACACCCAGGAGGAGCTGCGCCGGGCCGACCTGAAGTTCGTGTGCAGCAACGAGGAGGCCCCCGAGAAGGTCACCGCCCTGCTGCTTGACACCGTCAAGGCAAACGGCAAGGTCATAGCCGAGCCCGCCCCCGTGGCCCGCTTCACCGGCGCCGCCGGAGACACCATGGAGTACGCCGTTCAGGCCTGGTGCAAAAGCGGCGACGTGGGCGCCGTCCACTACGAGCTGACCCTGGCCATCAACAACGCCATGAAGGCCGGCGGGATCAAGGGCTCTCTCGTGCCCGTCACCCCGGATCTTTAATAGAGCGACACAAAACCGGCGCGGATATTTCCGCGCCGGTTTTTCCGTAATATAAGCCGGAATAAAAGCCGGGAATGAACCGAAAGGAGTCGAAAATGCGTTATTTCCGCGATAAAAACGGCAAGCCCTTCCTGATGCTGGGCGTGCAGGCCCACAACTCCTCCACCGGCACGTGGATGATGGACAAGACCATACAGGTGGCCCGGCTCTACGGCGCCAACACCATCGAGGCCCCCGTGTACTGGAACTGGGTGGAGCCGGAGGAGGGGAAGTACGATCTCACCTCCGTGAAGCGGCTTATCGAACAGGTCCGGGCCGCCGGGCTCAAGCTCATAATCCTGTGGTTCGCCACCAGCAAGAACGGCCACCCCAACTACGCCCCGGACTACGTCAAGACAACCCCCGACAGGTACCCCTACGCCAAAGGCCCCGACGGCGTCAGCGTGGCCAGCCTTTCGCCCCACGGCGTGGAGACCATGAAGGCCGACGCCCGGGCCTACGGCGAGATGATGAAGTTCATCCGCGATTTCGACGGGGACGAGGGCACCGTCATCGCCATGCAGATAGAAAACGAGATGGGCCTTGCCAACACCGACATGGACTACGGCAGCGCTGCCCGGGAGGACTACAAAAAGCCGGTGCCGGAGATACTGCGCGGCATAGTGCTTGAGGATGCCGGCCCCGTCACCGGGGAGCCCACCTGGCCCGGCATATTCGGCCGCCACGCCCATGAGGCGTTCTGCGCGTACTACCACGCCGCCTATCTGGAGCACATCGCCCGCACCGGCAAGGAGATATACCCCATCCCCACCCTGACAAACGTGATGGTGGGCGAGCAGGGGGACGAGGAGCCGGGACTGAACTACAACTCCGGCAGCGCCGCCGGAAGGGTGCTGGACATCTACAAGGCCGCCGCGCCCCATCTGGACTATCTGTGCCCGGATATATACAACGCCCCCTTCTCCGAGTACGAGCGCATCGCCGCCCGCTATACCCGCCCCGACAACCCACTGATGGTGCCGGAATCCTCCGGGCAGGGGGAGGCCAACGCCGTGAATATGGTCCGGGCCTTCACCAAGTTCAAGGCCATAGGCGTGGCCTGCTTCGGCGCGGAGAGCTTCGCGGACAGCCAGGGCAATCTCAAGCCCGGCGCCCGTCCCGTGGCCCTGAGCATGAGGATGATGGGCAATATCGCGCCCCTTCTCATCAGGAACATCGACAAGGGGAACGTCTACTGCTTCCTGCAGGAGGAGTTCCAGTCCCAGCAGTATCTCAGGCTGGAGAAGTACCACGTGCTGGCCTCGTTCATCCGCTCCGGCGGCACTGCCCGGGGCCTCGGCTCCGCCATCGACCTGCGGGGGAACCCGGAGAACGACCACGTCCTCAAGGAGCGGGGCAGGGCGGTGCTTATCCAGACCGGAGAACACGAGTTCTACCTGTGCGGCGCCGGCGTGACCGTCAACTTCCGCAAGCGGCCCGACGCTCTTGACGAGGACCGTTACGCCAAGCTCACCAGCCGCATGGCCACCAACCTCAACCATCTCCACGTGGAGGAGGGCCATTTCGACGATAACGGCGATTTCGTCGTGGATTACGTCCGCAACGGCGACGAGACCAACTATGACGTGTACGTGCACGAGGGTCAGGTGGTCCGCCTGCGGCTGAACCCGGTGTTCTGATCTCCAGAAATAAAAAGGGCCGGAAGGGTATCCTTCCGGCCCTTTCTTTTCGGGCTTACTCCCTGTACTTCACGGCGGTGCCGTAGGCGATGACCTCGGCGGCCCCCTGCATCACAGCGGAGGAGGCGTAGCGCACGTTGACGATGGCGTCTGCCCCCAGTGCCTCGGCCTCCTCCACCATGCGGCGGGTGGCAAGTGCCCGGGCCTCGTTCATCATCTCGTTGTAGGCCTTCAGCTCTCCGCCCACCAGGGTCTTGAAGGCCTGGGTGATGTCCCGGCCGATGTTTTTGGTCTGGATGGTGCTGCCCTTCACCAGGCCCAGCATCTCCAGCTCTTTTCCGGTGATGTAATCGGTGCTTACGATAAACATGATATTTCCCTCCAATCAATATTTGTCCAGATCGTCCTCCTCGCCGGAGTCTATCTCGTCGAGGCGCTCCTTAACCACGAATACGGCCACGCCGACCAGCGCCGCCGGGACTATGCCCAGCACCAGACGCAGCCACAGGGCCATTCCGGGCATAAGGAACAGCGCCGCGATAAAGCCCGCGTAGTAGAGCGCCGCCAGCGCTCCGATAACTATGGGGGCTATTTTCTTTCTGTCTCTTCTGCTCAAGATCTCATCCTCCTTGTCCGGGGCGGAGTAACGCCGCCACAGGAGCCGCGCCGCGGCGGCGCACAGCAGCGACGCGGCGAAGATCGCAAGTTCTGTGATATACGTCGCCGTCCCGTTCCTGCTGAGCCATACGGCGGCGAAGTCCACGGCGGCGTGGAGCAGCACCGCGGCGGGGTACAGCGCCCACCTGCGCCGCTTTACGGCAAACCACACCATGACCGACAGGGAGACGTGGAGGATAACGGCGGACAGCCGCTCCGCGATGCCCCACAGGTACGTGTGAGCCGGGGTGCCGGACAGCAGCCTTACGGCGTCCTCCAGCTGCGTCATCGCCTCTGCGGGCACGTCGGCCGGCAGCGCGTTCAGAGCGCCGGTCTTTGCCATCACGGCCAGGGAGAGATTGCCCGCCATGGTCAGCGACAGCACGGCGAGAGCCTCAAAACCGCCGTGACCGGCGCCGTACATCAGGGCGTTTGCGTCTTTGCCGCGGTATCTCTTCAGGACCGTCAGGAAGGCGGCGAGCCTTCCCGTCTCCTCGAAGACGCCCGCCGCGAGCCCTCCGTAAAGACCGTAGAGAACGGTGTCGCCGGTTATCCGTTTCTCGACGCCGCCGGACAGCACAAGGGCGTGGAAGCCCTGTTCAAGGACGAGGGCGAACACCAGCATGACCGCGCAGCCCGTGAAGAAGGGCAGTACGTCGGCCCCCGTCTTTCTGCGGATGAGGATGAACAGCAGCACCGGTATGGCGATACCGGCGGCGGCGGACAGAGCCATGGCTCCCAGCTGCAGGAAGGTAAAGTCAGCATTCATAACCGTGTCGCCTCCGAAGGCGGTGCATATAATGTACGGGTTTAATTAGATGATACTATTTTGACGGCGGCTGTCAAGTGCGCCGCGCTTTTCCGGCAGATATTTTTCCGGTTTTCATCCCTTCGACGGCATTCGACAGGTCTCGCGGGAACGCGGGTGTATTATGTCAACAAACAGTACCGGCAACACCGGAAAAGGGAGGTAAAAACCGTGGAAAAACTGCCCAAAGAATATACCGTTCTGTTCAACGCCATTACCGACGCGGCGGAGGCGCTCAAGGCCGTTACGGCCATGCTGGCCGCCGCCCAGATAGCGGCGGAGAAGCTGTATTTGGATAAAACAGAAGAATACGATGGTAATTTTCCCATATATCACAAATAAACGGCGGGGCCTGCGGAAAAGATTTGTTATAAATTTACATAGTCCCGCCGTTGACAAAAGGAAGCCGCATACTTTATAGTAGAATAAAATCAAAATAGAGGAGCGCCTGGCGATCAGTAACCCACGCGCGCGGCCCCGTAAGGCCGCGTGGGCGAAAGGCGGCCGGCGCCGAAACGCGGCGGGGATTACGGTGCCCTTCGCGTTGGGCGACAGGAACAACATCCTGCCGACTGTCGTTTATTGCGGAGTGCTATTTTGATGCATATGTCCGGCAAGGTGTCAGGTCGTCCTCCTGTCCGCCGGACATGGCGTCATTGACGGCTTCGTAGGAGGCCGTCTTTTTTAATTCTGTCCGCAATCGGCGGCGGAGGCACGTTAGCCCCGCCGACAGACGGGACGTTCAATAAAATCGCCGGAGGGACGGTCCGGCGGGAGTGGAGATAACGATGTCACTTACTGTTTTGAAATTCGGCGGTACTTCTCTGGCGGACGCGGCCTGCATAAAGCAGGCGGCGGAGATAATCCTCAGCAAGCAGGATCGGCGCTACGTGGTGGTGTCGGCCCCCGGCAAGAGGTTTTCCGACGACGAGAAGATAACCGATATGCTTCTGAACAGCTGCTCGAACCCCAAGGCGGACGAGATAATCGCAAGACTGGCCGAGAGATTCGAGACTATCATAAAAGAGCTGGATATTTCTTTGAATATAGAGGAGGATCTGGCCGCCATAAGAGCGGCGGCCGAAGGCGGTAAGAGAGAGTTCCTTGCCAGCCGGGGCGAGTATATATCCTCCAAGATCATGGCTGAGCTTTTGGGCTACGACTGGATCGACGCGGCGAAATGCGTAGTGTTCAACGACAAGGGCGAGTGCGACTGGAACGCCACCAGAAAAGCCACCGCCGAGCGCCTTTCCCACAGCTACCGCGCCGTGATACCCGGCTTCTACGGGGCCGGGGCCGACGGCGAGATCCACACCTTCTCCCGGGGCGGCTCCGACATCACCGGCGCCATCGTCGCCGAGGCGGCCCAGGCCGACGTTTACGAGAACTGGACCGACGTTTCCGGCTTTATGATGGCTGACCCCAAGGTGGTAAAAAACCCCAAGCCCATCGAGACCATGACCTACCGGGAGCTGCGGGAGCTGAGCTACATGGGCGCCTCCGTGCTGCACGAGGACGCCGTATTCCCCGCCAAACGCTCCGGCATACCCATAAGGATGCTCAACACCAAGCGGCCCCAGGACCCCGGCACCCTCATCGTGCCCTATCTGGCCCCCGGCTCCGGCGGCCCCCTGATAACCGGCATCGCCGGCAAGAAGGGCTTTTACACCATCGCCCTTGAGAAGGACCGCATGAGCACCGAGGCCGACTTCCTGCCCAGAGTGCTGGAGGTGCTGCTGAGAAACGGCGTATCCTTCGAGCACGTGCCCTCCGGCATAGACACGCTGTCCATCATCGTGGCGGCGGACACCGTGAAGGGCCGGGAGAACCTCATATACAGAGAGCTGACCGAGGCCGTCAACCCCGACGGCATCGAGATAAAGCAGGGCCCCGCCCTTCTGACGGTGGTGGGCCGCAATATGGCCGGCACCATCGGTACCCTCAGCCGCGTGACCTCCGCGCTGGCCGGTCAGGGCATCACCGTACGCATGATAGACCAGGGCTCTGACGAGCTGAACATCATCATCGGCGTTGACGAGAGCTGCTTCGAGCAGGCCATGAACGCCATATACAGGGAGTTTGTCTCCGGAGAGGAGAAAGCTTCCTCCTGACATTGAAAAAGGAGAAAAAATGCTTCATCCAAATATGACAGTCAACGCGGCGGGGCATCTGGCCTTCGCCGGAGTGGATACCATAGACCTGGCCCGGCAGTACGGCACGCCCCTGTACCTCGTGGATGAGGACGGCGTCCGTTCCGCCTGCCGCATGTACAAGAGCACCATGGAGCGCTGCATGGGCAGCGGCGCCGAGCCCCTTTACGCCAGCAAGGCGCTGTCCTTCACCGGGCTTATGCGCGTCATGGCCCAGGAGGGCATGAGCGTGGACGCGGTGAGCCAGGGCGAGATACTCGTGGCCGTCACCGGCGGCGTGGACCCGGAGAAGATATACTTCCACGGCAACAACAAGACCGACGGCGACATAGCGTTCGCCATGGAAAAGGGCGTGGGCTGGTTCATCGTGGACAGTCACGAGGAGCTGCAGGCCGTGGGCCGGATCGCCGGCGAGCGGGGGATAGAGCAGAAGATACTTCTGCGCATCACCCCGGGCATCGACCCCCACACCTTCGAGGCCGTCAACACCGGCAAGATAGACTGTCAGTTCGGAGTGCCCATCGAGACGGGGCAGGCCGTGCAGTTCGTTCAGGCGGCGCTTAACACCCCCAACGTCAGACTCATGGGCTACCACTACCACATCGGCTCCCAGATATTCGACGCCGTGCCCTTCAACGACGCGGCGGCCATCATGCTGGACTTCGTGGCGGACTGCAAGGCCCGCTTCGGCTTCGAGCCGGAGGTGCTGGACATGGGCGGCGGCCCCGGCGTGCGCTACGTCGAGAGCGACCCGGTCATCGACGTGGAGGCCGTTCTTGAGAACATCGGCCGGTACATCCGCACCCGCTGCGCCCAGCTGGGCCTGACCTATCCGAAGCTGCTCATCGAGCCGGGCCGCAGCATAGTGGCCCAGTACGGCATGACGCTGTACAGCGTGGGCACCGTGAAGACCATCACCGGCTACAAGAACTACGTGTCCATCGACGGCGGCATGTCCGACAACCCCCGCTACGCCCTTTACAAGTCGAAGTACACGGTCCTCAACGCCGACCGTCCCGGCCAGAACGCCGACTTCCTGTGCACCGTGGCCGGCAGAGAGTGCGAGAGCGGCGCCCTCATCCAGCCGGACGTGATGCTGCGCCGTCCCGTCCGGGGCGATATAATCGCCGTGGCCGTCACCGGCGCGTACAACTACGCCATGGCCTCCAACTACAACCGCGTTCCCCGTCCCCCCATCGTAATGCTCAAGGGCGGCGAGAGTTACCTCTCCGTCCGCAGGGAGACGATAGAGGACGAGCTGCGCTGCGATCTGTGATATGAGATGAAAAGTCCCCCGTCTGTGACGGGGGACTTTTTTCGTTATGTTCCCGCTTTCCCCGAAGGGAGGGCGGCTTTTTTATATGGCGATGACCTGGATGGCGCCGTCCGCGGCGGTGATGCCTATGCGGGTTATCTTCCGCTCGTAGTTGTCCACTATCTCCCGGGCGATAACGTCCTCTATCTCCTTCTGGATGGTGCGGCGGAGATTTCTGGCGCCGTACTCCACGGAGTAGGACCGCTTCGTCAGGTAGTCCAGCACGCTGTCGTCATACTCAAGGGAGATGCCCTTGATGGCCATGTTGTCCTTCTGCTCCCGCATCATAAGGTCCGCGATGGAGCGGAAGTTCTCCTCGGTCAGGTGGTTGAAGTACACTATCTCGTCCACGCGGTTGATGAACTCGGGCCGCAGGAAGTCCCGCAGGGCCTTCATGGCCTTCTCCCGGTCCATATCGTTGACGCTGCCGCCGAAGCCCACGCTGCCGGAGCCCTTCTTGTCGCTGCCGGCGTTGGTGGTCATGATGATTATGGTGTTCTCGAAGTTCACCGTCCTGCCGTGGGCGTCGGTAATGCGTCCGTCGTCCAGTATCTGCAGGAGTATGTTCATCACGTCGGGGTGGGCCTTCTCTATCTCGTCGAAGAGCACCACGGAGTAGGGCTTGCGCCTTATCTTCTCCGTGAGCTGACCGGCCTCGTCGTAGCCAACGTAACCGGGGGGCGAGCCGATAATGCGGCTTACGGAGAACTTCTCCATGAACTCCGACATGTCAAGGCGTATCAGCGCCTCCGGCGTCTGGAACATATCCTCGGCAAGGCGCTTGACAAGCTCCGTCTTGCCCACGCCGGTGGAGCCCACGAATATGAAGGAGGCGGGCTTGCGCTTGGGGGAGATGCCCACCCGGTTGCGCTTGATGGCGCTGCAGACGGCGTCCACCGCCTCGTCCTGACCGATGATGTGCTTTTTAAGCCGCTCATCCAGCTCGGCGAGGCGCTTGCCCTCGTCCTCCTTTATGCTGGAGGCGGGTATCTTGGTCCACAGCTCGATTATCCGCGCCAGATTGCCCAGCTCCAGAACGGGCATGCCCTCCGCCTCCAGGCGGAGCTTCTCGTCGGACAGGGCCAGCTCCTGACCCCGCAGGGTGGCAAGGCGCTTGTAGTTCTCCTCGTTGTCGTCCTGATTTTCGGACTCGGGCTGCTCCAGGAGCATATCCCGCTCCTTGGCTATGTCGTCCAGATCCTTCTGGATGTCGAATATCCGCTCGTAGGACTTGTTCTTCAGATTAACGTCGGAGCAGGCCTCGTCGATGAGGTCGATGGCCTTGTCCGGCAGGAAACGGTCGGTTATATACCGCTCGGACAGCAGCACCGCCTGACGGCACATCTCCTCGGGGATCCGCACGCCGTGGTGCAGCTCGTAGTAGTGGGCGATGCCCTTGAGTATCTCGATGGACTCGTCTATGCTGGGCTCGTTGACGGTTACGGGCTGGAAGCGGCGCTCAAGAGCGGAGTCCTTCTCGATGTGCTTGCGGTACTCGTTGAAGGTGGTGGCGCCGATGACCTGTATCTCGCCCCGGGAAAGGGCGGGCTTGAGGATGTTGGCGGCGTTCATGGAGCCCTCTGCGTCGCCGGCACCCACGAGATTGTGGACCTCGTCGATGACGAGGATGATGTTGCCAAGACGCTTTATCTCGTCGATAAGGCCCTTCATCCTGGACTCGAACTGCCCGCGGAACTGGGTCCCGGCCACAAGGCTCGTAAGGTCGAGGAGCCAGACCTCCTTGTCCCGCAGCTTGTAGGGCACCGCACCCTCGGCTATCTTGATGGACAGACCCTCTGCGATGGCGGTCTTGCCCACGCCGGGCTCGCCGATAAGGCAGGGGTTGTTCTTCTGGCGGCGGTTGAGTATCTGTATGACCCGCTCCAGCTCCTCCTCGCGGCCAACGATGCGGTCCAGCTGACCGTCCCGGGCCCGCTGAGTCAGGCAGATGCAGTAGCTGTCAAGGAACTTGCGCTTGCTGCGGCGGTCGCCGTCTCTGTTCTGGGACGGGTTATCCTTGCCGCTCGCGCCGTTTCCGGGACGGCGCTTGTCGTCGTTCTCCTTCTGGGGCTCCTGATTGGAGAAGAGCCTGTTGAGGAAGGGGAAGGTGGCGGTCTTGCCGTCGTCGGAGTTGTCGTCGCCGGCGTCGGGCAGGTCCTCCTCGCCGCCGAAGGCGGAGAGCATCTCCTTGGATATGTTCTCCAGCTCGTCGTCTGAGATGCCCATCTTGCTGATGATGTCGTTGACGGGCTTGATGTTCATCTCCTTGGCGCACTTGAGGCACAGTCCCTCGTTGGTGGAGTTTCCGTTTTCTATCTTCGTTATGAATATTACCGCCACGTTCTTGTGGCAGCGGGCGCACAGTGTAGGCTGCATAGTGTCTCCTTATATATAGCGGGGTATATGGTTATGGGCGAAGCCCTTTTTTCCGTATCAGAAGCCGAACATGTCGGCCACCCTGTTCTTCACCACCAGACGGCCGAAGAGCCTGGAGCCGGTCATGACCTTTTCGGGGATGAAAAGGCCCAGATACCGGCAGAAGCTGGTGAGGGTGATTATTATCATTATCCCCATGGCGGCGCCCAGCAGCGCCCCCAGGACGTGGTTGACGTTTTCAAGGCCGGGAATGCCGAATTTGATGTCGATTATATTGGCGACGGCGCAGAAGGCGATGGCCACCAGCATGAACACCAGCGCAAAGCCGGCCACGTAGGCCCCCCGGCGGCACAGCACCGACGTGAGGGTCACGCTCATCTCCTGGCCTACCACGGTCTCCTCCTTCGCCACCTGTTCGGCCAGATCCTTTGCCGGCGCGTCGGCTATGCCGAGGCCGGTGAGGGTGGCGTGGCAGACGGTATATACGTCCTCCTTCTGCTCCGGGGTAAGGATGACGGGGGGAGCCTTCGCCTTTTTATCGTCGCCGTCTCCCTCCGGGTCGGCGGCGTCGGACTTCTCGCCGTCCCACGTGAGGATGGAGGTGAGAGTGCTGTCCACCACGCCCGTGGCGAAGGGCTCCAGCGCGCCGGTGAACTCCGGGGAATAGACCTCGGACACCAGACCCGCCGCGTATATGGATATTATGACTGCCAGTATGCCCAGTATGCCGTTTATGAGACCGGTCTTGAAGCCGTGCCAGCAGCACAGGACGACTATACCGATAAGAACAAGGTCAAAAACGACGGTGCTCATGTGCATTCCTCCGATGCGCCCTCCGGCGCATTTTCGTTTATTGCTGGTCCTCCTGGGGTATCAGTACCCGGGCGGAATAGGCCCCCGCCACCACGGCGGAGCCGTCCTCCCGGCAGAGTATTGCCGAGCCGATGACGTCCCCGGCGCTCAGAAGAACGGAGCCGTCCTTTTTCAGCACGGCGGCGGAGTTCAGGGAAAGAACGGCCAGATCGTCGCCGCAGCCGTCCATATAGGTCACGCCGGAAAATATGCGGGCCGTGCCGGAAACGGTACCATCGGGGCTGATGATGCTCACGGTGCCGTCGGTGTCCATGAGGAAATCGCCGGTGACCACCGCGGCGAAGGAGTCGGATATCACGCAGCTTTTAAGGTAGCTGCCGGCCATGTCCCACCGGGCCTTTTCGACGCCGTCCCGGGTGAGGAACACCACCGCGTCGGAGGACACGGCGGCCAGCCTGTCGCCCGTCCAGCCGATGTCGATCATAACGCCGGGGCTTTCGTACCGGGCCTGTTCCGCGTCGCTGTCGACGGAGAAGAACACCACGCTGCTGCCGCCCTTGTCCACCACGAGTATGGCCAGAGTGCGGCTGCCCCGCATGGCGGCGTCCAGCACGTAGCCGGAGCCGGAGAACCAGCGGAACAGGGCCGTGCCGGTCCTGTCGTAAACGGTTACGCGGCTTTTGTAGCCCGTCTCCTCGTTGACGATGCAGACGTAGCCGTCCTCGTTCACGTCGGCGGCGATGACGGCGCCCTCGGGGGAGAAGGTGGTGATGACCCGGTCCCTGCTGAAGAAGATCACACTGTCCCCGCCCACGTCGTAGGCGGCGGCGTATTTTCCGGCGGAGGCGATGGCGGGGGTGTACATGGGAGTGTACTGGCTGAAGAGTTCAGCCCCGTCCCGTCCGTAGACCTGCAGGCCGGCGGCGGACAGCACCGCCGTTGCCCCGTCCACGTCGGCAAAGGCGGCGGCACCGGAGGTGTCGTAGTAAAGCTCCTCGGCCGCGTCGCCCCGGTCCCGGCGGAAAAGGGAGGAGACGGTGTCCTTCAGGCTGGAGTCGCTGAGCCAGGATATCAGCGCCGCGGCCCCCACCAGGACCAGCACCACTATGACGGCGGCGACGGCTCTGCCGAACGTGCCGGTTTTTTTTCTGGTCTTTGTGGACATAGTCAGGCTCCCTGGCGGGTGCAAAGTTTTTGTACCTTTCAGTATATCACAGTCGGAGCGAATAATAAAGGGGTGAGGTTCAGAACCGGGCGAGGGCGTTGGGCGCGCTCATCATCTCGCCCACGGCGCCGGGGTACCACAGCCGGGTCATGAAAAGGCCCTGGGGCGGCGCAGTGGGGCCGGTGAGGGACCGGTTGCCCGCGTCGAGAAGGGCGGGGATGTCCTCCGGGGACAGCTTCCCCAGGGAACAGTACACCAGAGTGCCCACGATGGCCCGCACCATGTTGTACAGAAATCCGTCCGCGCAGACGCGGATGGAGACGAACTGCCCGTCCTCCTCCACCTCGCACCAGTGGACGGTGCGCACGGTGGTCTTCGTCTCCGTGCCCACGGAGCGCACCGCGGCGAAATCGTGGGTCCCCACGAAGGCGGCGGCGGCCCGGCGCATCACGTCAGGCTTGAGGGGAGTGGGGCAGAACCAGGCCCTCTCCCGAAGGAAGGGGCTTCTTATGCGGGAGCTTATTATCCGGTAGGTGTACTCCTTTTTCTCGCAGGAGAGCACCGCGTTGAAATCCTCCGGCGCGTCCACGGCGGCGACCACCGATATGTCGTCCGGCAGGAGAGTGTTCATTGCCAGGGGCAGACGCTCGCAGGGTATGCGGGTGTCGCTCTTAAAGTTGGCGCAGTAATCGAGAGCGTGGACGCCGGCGTCGGTCCTGCCGCAGCCGGTGACGTGGACCTTCCCGCCGCACAGACGGCCGAGAACGTCCTCCACGGTGCCCGCCACGGACACGTCGGTCTTCTGCACCTGCCAGCCGTGGTAGGCGGTGCCGTCGTACATCATTCTCAGGGCGATGTTTCTCATATCACCGTACCGTCACAGACCGAAATGCTTCAACGTGACCACCGCCGCCACCACCAGAACGCCGAGGCCGAGAGCGATATAGTCCCGGGCGGCGAATTTCAGCTGTCTGAGCCGGGTGCGGCCCTCGCCGCCGTGATAACAGCGGCTCTCCATGGCGGTGGCCAGCTCGTCGGCCCGGCGGAAGGCGGACACGAAAAGCGGCACGAGTATGGGCAGCATGGCCTTCGCCCGGCGCACGATGTTGCCGGTGTCGAAATCGGCGCCTCTGGCCCGCTGGGCGGACATTATCTTGTCCGTCTCCTCGATGAGGGTGGGGATGAAGCGCAGTGCTATGCTCATCATCATGGCCAGCTCGTGGATGGGCAGCTTCAGCTTTTTCAGGGGATTGAGAAGGCTTTCGAAGCCGTCGGTGAGCATGATGGGGGAGGTGGTGTAGGTCAGAAGGAAGGTACCGGTGATGAGCATCATTATCCTCAGCGCCATGAACACCGCGTTTTTCAGGCCCTCCCTCGTAATGGTCAGCTTCCAGATGGTGACGATGGGGGTGCCGGCGGTGTAGAACATGTTGAGTATCGCCGTCAGGACTATGACGAACACCAGAGGCTTGAGTCCCTTCACCATATTGCGGAAGGTGACCTTCGACACTCTTGCGCAGGTCACGAGCACGCACAGCATAAGACCGTAGGAGACGTAGTTGGCCGCGGAGAAAAGGGCGGCGATGTACAGCACCACCAGAAGGATCTTCGTTCTGGGGTCGAGGCGGTGGGCGACGGTGTCGCCGGGGAAGTACTGGCCGAGAGTGATGTCCTTAAGCATTAGCTCCGCCTCCCTTCCCGTTTTTCAGGGCGACGAGAGCGTCCCGCAGCATCTCCACGGTGTAGGGCGTACCTTCAACGGGCACGCCGCGGCGGCGCAGAGCGTCGGCCAGCTCCACCGCCGCGGGGACGCCCAGACCCATGGCCTGCCGCTCCCCGCCGTGGGAGAATACCTCCACCGGCGTGCCGGACAGGGCGATTCGGCCCCCGCTGAGC
>JAEETR010000073.1 GCA_016286595.1 Oscillospiraceae bacterium
ATGGCCGGCATCGACAAGCTGATCCCCTACATAGAAAATCTCCGTTTCGACCAGCGGAGTCTTGATTACTTCTCCCGCCGGGGCTACAGTCCGGAGTTCATCGAGTATCTTCGCGATTTCCGTTTCACCGGCGATATCTACGCCGTTCCCGACGGCACTCCCGTGTTCCCCAACGAGCCCATCGTCACGGTGAAGGCACCCCTCGCCCAGGCGCAGATAATCGAGACGGCGCTGCTGTCCATCATCAACGGCTCCATGGAGCATGCCACCGGCGCCCGCAGGATAATAGAGACGGTGCCCGAGGGCGTCAGCGTTATGGAGTTCGGAGCGCGGCGGGCCGACGGCTGCGAGGCCGCCATCGACGCATCCATATACGGCATTATGGCCGGCTGCTCCGGAACCAGCAACATCCTTGCCGCCGACATGCTGGGTCTGCCCGGTCTGGGGACTCAGGCTCACAGCTGGATAGAGTCCTTCCCCAGCGAGTATGACGCTTTCCTTGCCTATGCCAGGAGCTATCCCGACGCCTGCATGCTGCTGGTGGATACCTACGACACCCTCAAGAGCGGCGTGCCCAATGCCATAAAGGTGGCAAAGGACTATCTTATCCCCAACGGATACCGTCTGAAGGGTATCCGCATCGACTCCGGCGACCTGGCGTATCTTTCCAAGGAAGCCCGGGCCATGATGGACGCGGAGGGTCTGACCGACGCGGGGATATGCCTTTCCAACGCGCTGTCCGCAGAAGGCGTGGAGTCCCTTGTGCACCAGGGGGCCTGCTTCAACTCTCTGGGCATAGGCGACAACATATCCAAGCCCAGCGGACGCATGGGCTGCGTGTATAAAGAGGTGGCGTTGTGGGAAAACGGCGCCTGGACGCCCAAGATAAAGCTGACCAACAACGTAAGCAAGACTATCAATCCCGACTACAAGCGCGTTTACCGTCTTTACGACAAGACCACCGGCTACGCGCTGGCCGACCTTCTCACCCGTCTGGACGAGACGCTGCCGGAGAACGATCTGACCATCGTGGACCCCACCAACTACCTCAAACGCAAGATCGTACGCAACTACCGGGTGGAGGAGCTGCAAAAGCCCATCTTCATCGACGGCAGACTGGTGTACGACGACCCGGATATCACGGCGAAAAAGGCCTACTGCGCCGAGCAGATGTCCCACATCTACCCCGAGGTGCGGCGCATAGAGATGCCCCACGAGTACTACGTGGACGGCACCGACTCCTACGTCCACTTCAAGAACAATCTCATCCTCTCCGTCAGGATGGGCGTTGAAAAGCTGAAATAAAAAAGAAAAACCGCTGCGGCAGAAACCGCAGCGGTTTTTTTATACCTGAGATCACACTATATCGAAATAGTAGTCCACGTTTCTGACCCACATCTCGCCGGGCTGCAGGATGCGGTACTTGATGCCCTCAACGCCGTCCATATTGGGGGTGTTGGGTATGTCGTGGCACTCGAAGGCGATGGCCGCGGACTGGGCGGGCTCAACGCCGCCGCGCTGGACTCTGCGGCGGCCGGCGAACTGGGCGCGCATTGCCTCCATCTTGGCCTGCTGACGCATGCTCTCGGTGCCCTTCTCGGGCTTGCGGCGTCCGCCGGAGAAGATGACCACGGCGGGGGCGTCGGTCTTTATGCAAAGACGGCGGCCGCTCTTGGGATCATAGAACTGAATGTCGGGCTGGGTATCGTCGTCGTGATCGAGGACGAAGGCGTTGTCGTAACCGCCGCGGGTGGACAGCTCGGGATGATCCGCGAACTTCTCAAGATAATCGGAGATCTTGGCGCCCATTCTGTAATCATAGGGGCCGCCGGTAACGTCCACGCACTCCTTGGCCACGTTGTACTCGTCGTTCATCCAGGCGCGGCTGCAGCGGAGGGTGAGGATCTGGTCGGTGGCGGGCTTGGAGAAATCGCCGGACATGTTCCAGTAGGCGTGGCTGCCCATGTTGACGTAGGTGGGCTTGTCGGAGACAGCCTCCATGGTCAGGCGGAACATCTTCTTCTCCACGTCGATGCAGTAGGTGACCCAGAACTTTCTGTTTCCGGGCCAGCCGTCCAGCCCGTCAGGCTGCTCGGCCACGAAGCGCACGTGGTTCTCGTCGTACTCCTCGACGTCCCACTTGTTGACGGCGTTGGGGCCGCCGTGCATCTGCAGGGCATCGTTGGTCAGGGCGAGCCAGTAGGTCTTGCCGCCGATGGGGAGCTTGCCGCTCATGATACGGCCGGCGTTGGGGCACATGATGATGCCGCCGCCGCCCGCGCCGACGTAAGAGCTGGCGCTCTCGAGGGCGGTGGTAACGTTCTCTATCTTACCGTTTCTGTCAGGCACCATGACTCTAGCCAGGCTGGCCTTATAGGGAGACAGGGACACGGAGAAGGTAGAGTCGCCTATGGAGTAAAAACCGCAATCTTTGAAAACTTCAGACAATGGAATACACCTCCAGGTTCAAATTTAATAACCTTTGTAATAATAGCACTTTCGTGAAAATTTTTCCACAGATTTTTTATAAAAGAAGAGAAAAACAAGATTTATTATCACTATGCACATTCCCGCCCGTCAATTTTGGTACATAAGACGAAAAAGAAAATAATCCCCTCCCCTCCGCCGCCCGTCGTTGACTGTATGGCAGTAAAACGGTATAATGTAACGGCAGATTTTTCCGCGGTCAAACCGCAAGGAGGAACGCCATGAAACTTCTTTTAGAGCTTTTCTGGTCCTTCGCCAAGATAGGTGCCTTCACCTTCGGCGGGGGCTACGCCATGCTCCCCATGTTCCAGAAGGAGCTGGTCGACGCCCACGGCTGGACCACTTCCGAGGAGCTGATGGATTATTACGCCATCAGCCAGTGCACCCCCGGCGTCATCGCCGTCAACGCCGCCACCTTCGTGGGCTATAAGCAGAAGGGCGTAATCGGCGGCATCGTGGCCACTCTGGGTGTGGTGTTCCCCTCTATCGTGATAATATGCATAATCGCCGCCTTCATCCGCAACTTCGCAGATATGGCCGTCGTCAAAAACGCCTTCGCCGGTATCCGCGTGTGCGTGTGCGTCCTTATCTTCAACGCGGTGGCAAAGCTGTGGAAGAACGCCATCAAGGACTGGGTCAGCATCGTGATATATCTCGCCGTGCTGGCGCTGGCGCTGTTCACCGACATATCCAAGATATTCATCGTCATCGGCGTCGCCGTTATCAGCGTCATAGTGTGCAGCGTGAGGAAGGAGGCCGTTAAATGATTTTCCTTCGTCTTTTCTGGGAGTTCTTCAAGACCGGACTGTTCGCCGTGGGCGGCGGTCTGGCCACCATCCCCTTCCTGCAGGAGATATCCGCCAGGACCAACTGGTTCTCTCTCAACGAGCTGGCGGACATGATAGCCATAGCCGAGTCCACCCCCGGCCCCATCGGCGTCAACACCGCCACCTACGCCGGTTTCCTGTCTTCCGGCCTGTTGGGCGGCATCGTGGCCACTCTGGGTCTTATCTGCCCGGCGCTGATAATCGCCTCCGTCATCGCGAATTTCATGCAGAAGTTCCGTGATAACCGCATCGTCAAGAACGTTTTCTACGGTCTGCGTCCCGCCTCTATGGCCCTGATAAGCGCCGCCGGTCTGGGCGTGGCGAAGCTGGCGCTGGTGGATATGGAGGCCTTCAGCTCCGGCTGCTACATAGGCATGTTCGACTACCGCGCCCTGGCCCTGGCCGCCGTGGTGCTGGTGATAACCAACATAAAGAAGCTGAAGCTCCACCCCATCGCAGTCATCGCCTTCTCCGCCGTGGTGGGAATAGTGTTCAAGCTGGCCGGCTGAACAAAAACCGATATAAAAACCGGGCTGACGTGTTCAGCCCGGTTCTTGCGTCCAGTAAAATATGGATTGACCGGAACAATGTATAAGGGTATAATAATCTCCGATAAAAAGGAGCGATTATTATGGTAAAATACCTTATCTGTATTGCCGTGGGATACTGTGTCGGCATGCTGAATCCCGCTTACGTCATATCAAAAATGAAGGGCTTCGACATCCGCAAGCGTGGCTCCGGCAACGCCGGCGCCACCAACGCGCTGCTGACCATGGGCAAGTTCATCGGCATCGGCAGCATGATATTCGATATAACCAAGTGCATCCTCGTGATAATCCTGATGCGCCATATTTATCCCGGCGACGAGCTCGTCTACCCGGTGACCGGCGTGGCCTGCATGATCGGCCACATTTATCCGGCGCTGATGGGCTTCAAGGGCGGCAAGGGACTGGCCTGTCTCGGCGGTATTATTATCTTCTTTGACTGGCGCGTGTTCTGCGTCATGCTGATCATACTCGTCGGGCTTGCCTTCCTCGTCAACTACCCCGTTGTAGTGCCTCTTGTGGGTTCACTGGCCTTCCCCATCGTCTACTGGAAGATAACGGGACACGTGCAGGGTATGATAATACTGTTCTTCGGCAGCATCGTGCTGTTCCTGCAGCATATCGAAAATCTGCAGCGCATAAAAAACGGCACCGAGATACCGCTGAGCTATCTGTGGAACAAGGAAGAGAAGGAAAAGGCCAAAGAGGTCATCACCACCGACAAGAAGTGAAACCCGATATGAAAAACAAGATTTTCTTCAGAGCGCTTGCGTCAGTCCTTGCGCTCTGCCTTATACTGACAGCCTCCGCCTGCTCCAGAAAGCAGAAGGAAACGAGCCCGAAGCCGGCGGACACGCCCGCTCCCGCCGCTGCCGCGGAGAAGGAACCCGAGCCCGATAATCCCGACACCGACACGGCACCGGAGGACGGGACGACCGCAGGATCGGAAGCCGCACCTCCCTCCGACAGCGAGCCGGACACGTCGGAGGAACCGGAGGACGACTTCCCTCTTCCCGACGACACCGGAGAATTCTCCATCGATCTTGCCCAGCGTCTGCTGTCGCTGTGCACCGGCCACAGCAGGGACGGCGAGGCCGCCGTGCTTGAAGCCGCCGGCTTTGAGATTGTGAAGCAGGAGCACTACGACAAGACCGTGCAGGATCCGTCCCACACCTGCGCCTATACCGTGGGCGAACGGCAGGTTAAGTTCAACGGGCAGACCCGGCCCGTCATCCTCATCGCCATACGGGGCACCGTGGGCGGCGAATGGTACTCCAATTTCGACTTTGCCCCCTCCCATGCCGCCGACACGGCCTTCGCGGAGAACTTTCTCAAGTGCGCCCAGGACGTATATGACGGTACAGCCGATGAGATAGACGCTCTCGAAGACCCGGTGATAATCATCTGCGGTCACAGCCGCGGCGCCGCCTGCGCAAATCTCCTGGGTATGCTCGTGAACTGCGACTATCCCGCAGACAGCACTTTCGTCTACACCTTTGCCACCCCCGCCACCTTCCGCGGCGACGACGGGGAGTTCGAGTGCGGCAATATCTTCAACGTCATCAACCCCTGTGACGCCGTGACGTACGTGCCGCTGTCCGTGTGGGGCTATTACCGGCCGGGCACCGACGTTGTGCTGTCCGGCGACGCCGACGTCAAGTCCCGTCTGGAAAACGCTGCCGCCATGCTGGGCGGTCTGTCCCCCACCATCCCCTCCTATTACGAGGACAGACATTCTCTGACCGGTCCCGGTCTTGCCGAAGACGGCGTGGGTCTCACGACCTACGAACTGATGACCGCGCTGTGCGCGGGCCTTACCGACGAGGGCGGTATGGGCGCGGCCCTTTCCGGAGGCTTCAGTCTGCCGGGCATGGAGAATATCTCCCCGGACAGCGATTTTGCGCCCCTGTTCGGACTTGTCGGCCAGGTCTCCTCCGGTGACGGCACCTCGTCCATGAAGGTGCTGGAGGAGCACATGCCCTCCACCTATCAGGCGCTGCTGGCGGCCAGGGCCGCACTCAGCGGAAACCATTGATAATAAAAAAGCGCCCGGAGGACGGTCCTCCGGGCGCTTTTCGCGTCTATTCAGTCGCTGTAATCCGTATCCACGTTTATTGTCACGTTCAGTTCAGGGTACTTGGCGGCGATCTCTCGCTTGATCTCGCCGCACAGGGCGGCTCTGTCGCGGACGGTGAAATTCATCACCGTGTCGAAGGAGACCTCGCCGTTCTCGATGAAATAGCCGTGGCTGCCGATGACGCCCTCGTGAGAGCTGACGATGGCGCGGATATCGCCCTCGATGCCTGTGTTCCTCTCCTCCGCGGGAGAGGCGGCGTAGATACCCACCGTCAGGAACACCCTGTACTTTGCCAGAATCGCGTTCTGAATCTTCTTCGTGAGAATATGTATCTGCCGGGCCGTCAGGTCCTTGTTCAGCTCCACGTGGACGGAACCGATGGCGTAATCGGGGCCGTAGTCGTGGATGATGAGATCGTAAGCGCCCATCACGCCGTCGATAGAGCGTATCTCGCTTTTTATGCCCTTCGTTATCTCGCTGTCAGGTCTGTTGCCTATAACCTTGAACACCGATTCAAGGCGCATCTCCACGCCGGCCTTCAATATGAAAACGGAGATGGCGGCGCCGATAAACCCGTCAACGCTGATATGGAACACGAGGGTTATAATGGCGCCCACCAGTGTTGACGCGGAGAGGATGGCG
>JAEETR010000074.1 GCA_016286595.1 Oscillospiraceae bacterium
ACGGAGCGTTTTACGTGTTCGTTAATATCAAGAAGCTCCTCGGAAAGAGTATAGACGGCGAGGTGCTGTCCAACAGTTCAGAGTTTGTTGCCGCACTTCTCAAGCACAGTCTTGTGGCTGCGGTGCCGGGCATAGCCTTCGGCTGCGAGGGATATATGCGCCTTTCCTATGCCACGAGCATGGAGAACATTGAAAAGGGCCTTGACAGGATAGCCGATTTTGTTGCAAAGCTGAAATGAAAAACGAAAAGACCGGTGAAGAAATTCACCGGTCTTTTTTTATCTTTTTTTCTTTCTGTGAACGCGTTCCCGGTTCTTCATCGCGGAAGTCATTGCCTGATGCTCCGCGCTTATCTGATCGTGGAGCTTTACGGAAGACCATCCCGCGTTCGTTTCGGTGAGTACGGCCTTCAGCGGGATCGATACTTTTTCTTTTTTCATCATATCGAGGAAAAGGTCGAACTGCAGCTTCGGAAAATCACACAACACAAGCATTTCGTCCGTAAAGACGCCGTCCGGGGTCAGCGCGGCAGACTCATATCCCTCTCGTCCGGCGAGATAACCGACGGGGCAGCAGAATTCTTCCGGCTCGACCGTGCGTCGGCCTATTCCCAGCGACGAAAGGCATTTATCGACGGCGTTCAGTTTTTCGGGAGACGTTACGTTGTATAAAAGAGCGATGGGCATGATCTCGCCTCAGTCAAGCTGCGCCTTTATGGCGGCGAGCAGATCATCGTACTCCTCAAAGGCGGGTATATCCGGGTTATCCTTGATTATCTGCTCCGTACTCTTGAACAGGAAGCCGGCCTTGCCGGCCTTTATCATATCCAGATCGTTGTAGCTGTCACCTGCGGCGATAGTTTCGAAGCCGATGGATTGCAGAGCCCTGACCGAAACGAGCTTTGATTTTTCGGCCCGCATCCTGAACCCCGTTATGGTACCGTCGTCCGCTACCTCGAGAGTATTGCAGAATATAGTTGGCCAGCCCAGCTTTTTCATAAGGGGCGTGGCGAACTGTGTAAAGGTGTCGCTGAGGATGATGACCTGCGTGATGGAGCGAAGCTCGTCCAGGAATTCCCGGGCGCCCGGCATGGGGTCTACGGTGGCGATGGTATCCTGTATCTCCTTTAATCCCAGACCGTGCTCCTTAAGTATCCCGATCCGCCAGTTCATAAGCTTGTTGTAATCGGGCTCATCCCTGGTGGTGCGCTTGAGTTCGGGTATTCCGCTGGCTTTGGAAAACGCTATCCAGATCTCCGGCACGAGAACGCCCTCAAGGTCAAGACATACGATGTTCATAAGCTGCGTTTCCTTTCATATCGACTTCAGATCGGCGGGGGAGTCCAGCTTAATTCCGTTTTCGATCAGCACGGTGTGGGCAAGATCGTTATTGTCCACCTTGAGCACCACGCACGCGTCGCCTGCGGTGCGGGTAACGAAGGCGTAGAGATACTCCACCTCGATCTTGTTCTCACTCAGGAGCGTGAGCACCTGGGAAAGAGAACCGGGCTTATCGACGATCCGCACCGCCAGAACGTCCGT
This sequence comes from Oscillospiraceae bacterium, assembly GCA_016286595.1. Taxonomy (GTDB): domain Bacteria; phylum Bacillota; class Clostridia; order Oscillospirales; family Oscillospiraceae; genus RUG626. The sequence goes on from JAEETR010000074.1 coordinate 1,542, forward strand.
AACGAGAACGATCTGATCGTCAAGGGAGAGGGCCTCCGCGGCACGGGTGGGGTCGTCAGTAACAAGGCGGAGTATGCCGTAGTAGGTGGTGTCCGCGAGAGACATGGCGCGGATATCGATATCAGCTTTTTTCAGATTCTCGATGATGCCGGCGACACCGGCAGTCCTGTTTTCAACAAATACGGAAATCTGTCTTACAGTCATTTCAATACCTCCACGCTTTATTTATGCTGTTTAGTAAAATGCGGTTATTGGTCTCCTCTGCCCAGAGCAAAGGCTTTTTTGTTTATCTCAAGGAAACGGGCCGGCACAACGGCTTCAAGAGCCTCATACCACTTGTCTACGGGTATATCGGTGAAGTATCTTGAAAGTCTGCCCAGCAGGACAATGTTCACAGCCACGGCGGCACCCGCTTTTTCGGCAAGGGTCAGACAGTCGAATACGTCGGCGTCTACCCCCGCCTGAGCCAGCTTGCCGGCCAGATCCTCGGGGTAATCCATGGCCCCGGTGATGACGGGCATCGGGTCTATCTGCTGGCTGTTGGTGACTATTTTACCGCCTTTTTTCAGCAGGGGAAGATAGCGGCAGGCCTCCAGAAGTTCAAATGAGATGATATAGTCGGCCTCGCCCTTGTCAACGAGAGGCGCGTTTACATGATCGCCGTATCTGACGTAAGTTATAACGCTGCCGCCCCGCTGGCTCATACCGTGGACCTCGGAGAGCTTCACGTCATAACCCGCGTTGATGAAGAGTGTGCCCAGGAACCGGCTGGCAAGAAGAGAGCCCTGGCCGCCCACTCCAACGATTACGATATTTTTCGTTTCCATATCACTCTACCGCCTTTCCGGAAAAAGCGCCGAAGGCGCACAGCTGCGTACACACACCGCAGCCAACGCACAGAGTCTGGTCGATGCTCGCCTTGCCGTTCCTGAAGCTTATGGATGGACAGCCCAGCCTCATGCAGGATCTGCAGCCGCGGCATTTATCGGGATCTATGGTTAGAGGGGGATTCTTTTTCGCCGTCTTGAGCAGTATGCAGGGGCGGCGGGAGATTATGACTGACGGGACCTCGACGGCCAGCTCTTCCTTTACGGCGGTTTCGATGGCCTTCAGGTCGTAGGCGTCGACCACGCGCACACGGTCTATTCCGATAGCCTTGCACAGCGCCTCCAGGTCCACCTTACCGGCAGGATCGCCGTGGATATCAAGGCCTGTGGTGGGGTTCTGCTGATGGCCCGTCATGCCGGTGATGGAGTTGTCGAGGATTATAACGGTGGAATTTGACTGATTGTAGGAGATATCCACCAGACCGGTGATGCCGGAGTGCATGAACGTTGAGTCGCCGATTACCGCAACGGTCCTGCCCTCAGCGTCCTTGCCCATGGCCTTGTTGAAGCCGTGGATGCCGGAAACGGAGGCGCCCATGCACAGGGTGGAGTCGAGGGCGTTGAGCGGCGCGGTAGCGCCGAGGGTATAGCAGCCGATATCGCCCAGCACGTTCAGCTTAAGCTTTGACAGCACGTAGAACATCCCTCTGTGAGGACAGCCGGAACACATTGCGGGGGGACGGGCGGGGATATTGACGTCAAGCGCCTGGGTCGGTTTAGCGGCAAGCCCCAGCTTTTCCGCGATCATCGATACGGAGAACTCATCACACATCGGGAAGAGAGACTTCCCCTCCACGGCGATGCCCAGCTCCCGGCAGTGACTCTCAATGACGGGATCGAGCTCCTCGATAACGACGAGCCTGTCCACCTTCGCGGCGAAATCCCGGATGAGTTTGTCGGGAAGGGGATTGACAAGACCCAGCTTAAGATAGCTGGCGTTATCGCCCAGAACTTCCTTCGCGTACTGATAGCACGTGCCGGAGGTTATGATGCCGAGAGAAGTTTTGCCCATTTCCACGCGGTTGAAGGGACAGTCTTCGGCCAGCGCCTTCAGCTTGGCGGTGCGCTCCTCCACGACGGGATGGCGAAGCTTCGCGTAACCGGGCATCATAACGTATTTGGAAGCCTTCTTTTCGTAGGGGATGAGAGGCCGCTCCTCGCGTTCGCCCGCCTCTACGATACTCTGTGCGTGAGCGATACGTGTGCACATACGAAGAAGAACGGGAGTATCGTACTTTTCAGAGATATCGTAAGCCGCTTTCGCAAATTCTCTGGCTTCGGCGGAATCCGCGGGCTCCAGCATGGGAAGCTTGGCGCCGATGGCATAATGGCGGGAATCCTGCTCGTTCTGACTTGAGTGCATGCCCGGGTCGTCGGCGACGGTAATGACGAGACCGCCGTTTACGCCGGTGTATGACAGCGTGAAAAGCGGGTCGGCCGCCACGTTGAGGCCCACGTGCTTCATGGCGCAGAAGCTGCGGGCGCCTGCCAGGGATGCGCCGAAGGCCACCTCAAGGGCCACCTTTTCATTGGGCGCCCACTCTGTGTAGATATCGCGGTGCTTCGAAAGCACCTCGGTTATCTCCGTCCTCGGAGTTCCGGGATAGCTGGAAATAACGCTGGCGCCGGCTTC
>JAEETR010000075.1 GCA_016286595.1 Oscillospiraceae bacterium
CGCCGACTATATCATAAACGTGGGCAAGCTGAAGACCCATTCCATGACCACCATGACCGCGTCGGTGAAGAACCTTTTCGGCGTCATCCCCGGCCTGCAGAAGCCGGAGATGCACTACCGCTTCCCCGGTATCGAGGAGTTTTCCCGGATGCTGTGCGAGGTGGCCGCGACGGTGAGTCCCCAGGTATCCGTCATCGACGCGGTGGACGCCATGGAAGGAAACGGTCCCGGCGGCGGCATCCCCCGCCATGAGGGTCTTCTGCTGGCAAGCCGGGATATGTTCGCGCTGGACAGCACTGCCGCTCGTTACATCGGCCTCGAGCCGGAGGCCGTGCCCTACCTTGCCCAGGCGAAAAAGCTGGGTCTCATGCCCGAGAGCGTGGAGCTCACCGGCGATGAGTTTGTCCCCGCCGACCCGCCCTTCGCGCTGCCCGACGCCGTGAAGAGGCCGGATTTCACCGGTGAGAACACCCCCGCCTTTATCTCCGGCGCAGTACGCTTCCTGGGAGGACGGTTCCTGCGCTCCTATCCGTCGGTGGACAGATCGAAATGCACCGGCTGCGGGCGCTGCGCCGAGAGCTGCCCACAGAAGATAATCACCGTGAAGGACCGGAAGGCCGGTATGGGGAGAAAAAACTGCATCTCCTGCTTCTGCTGCCAGGAGGTGTGTCCCAGCCACGCCATCGGCGTGAAGCGGCTTATCAAGATATGAACCAAACAGTCAAAGGCGGGGCCGACGGCCCCGCCTTTTTCCGTATATATGCTCTTACCACGGGGCGTGAGTGCCGCCGCAGGCGTCGTACACCGCGTCAAAAACCTGGCCGGGTATCTTCACGAAGTACCACCAGCCCGTGGTCTCGCAGCTCACGTAGCCCCCCTCCACCAGACGCATGCGGACGGTGGTGCCGTCCTCCACGGCGATGATCAGGTGGGTCTGATTGGGCGTGTCGAATATGGTGGAACGGGGCTTTCCCTCGTAGAAGTCCCCTTCCGGCATCCACGTAAAGACGAATTTCCCCTCATCCACGGCGGCGAGGAACCGTTCCCACAGGCCCTCGGGCAGCTCCGCGTCGCGGACGCCGCCCAGATTCCAGTTCCAGTCCTCGTGGCTCTGCCAGCGGACGGTCTCAACCCGGTCCTTCAGCCTCAGACGCTTTTCGTACAGGTCCGCACCGGTGCTGATGGTGACGCCGTTGAACCGGTCGAGGAACTCTATCCACAGCTGGGGTTCTCCGTCCGGTCCCTGCACCTCGTTCCGGATGCACACCCGGAATGACGTGTCGTAGCCCTTTACGGAATAGACGTCGCCGCTGATGTTGGAGGCCAGCTCCACCGCGTACTCGTCCTGGGAGGACCACTCGTCTATACTGCCGGAGGCGCGGCCCAGACAGTCCCCTACGAGGCCGTCTATTCTCTCGGCGTCCTCACCGAAATACGATTCCGTCTGGGTGTATATGCCGCCCTTATATACCACGAGGCCGATCATATCCGCGGCCCCGACGAAATCCTCGTCCGGCAGGTTTACGGCGGGGATATATATGCCCTCCCCGTCCTCCGTTTTGGCTGCGGCCCGATCGTCGGGCGCGGTGACGGCGGGGGCTGTATCGGCGGGCTTGCCGTCGGCGGGAGCCTCGCCGTCCCGGGGCGTGACTGAAGGCGCGGTCTGCGCCGACGGATCCGGGCCGTCATACGTCACGGGCGCGGTCCCGGCGCGGCTGCGGGCCCACAGCACAGTCCCCGCCGCTATAATGCACACGCAGGCCGCCAGCGCGCCCCATCTGACCCATCCCGCGTTTCTTTTTCTCCCGCCCTCCGCGGCCCGGGAGATATACTTCGCGTCGACGCCGCCCAGGGCGTCCAGCAGCTCGTAACCCTTCATATCGTGTAACCCTCCTTCTTCAAATGCTCCCGCAGAGCATTTCTCATACGGAAAAGCGTCGTTTTGACCTTGCTGCGGGAAAGACCGTACCTGGCGCATATCTCGTCCACCGTATCGAAGAACCAGTATCGGCGCAGGAAGATATTTCGCCGCTCCTCACCGCAGGAGGCGAGGAACGCGTTTATCGTATCCGTCAGCTCCCGCGCCTGCAGAGCGCTCTCCGGACCGTCGCCGCCGGGGATGCACTCCTCAAGCTCCGCCGTAAGGGCGGTAAAAAGGGCGGTACGCTTCTCCGCGGCGTTTTTTCGGCACTCGTCGATGGCCAGGTGACGGGCTATCCTGCCCAGGAACGCGAAGAGATAGTCCCGGGGCTCGTGGGGCGGTATGGAATTCCACGCCGCAAGATAAGTGTCGTTCTCGCACTCCTCCGCGGCGTTCTCGTCCCCAAGTATCCGCAAAGCGGCGGAGCGCAGGGCGCGTCCGTACTTCTCCACCGTGCGGTTTATGGCCGACTCGTCCCTTTTCAGATACAGTTCCACGATCTCACGATCCTCCACGGGCTCACCTCCCGTCGTGTTTTGAAGGCCCTCACTCACTCAAGCGTATTTTCGGGGGCTTGGGTCACACAATATAATAAAAAAGGCGGCGGGTAGTTGTCCCGCCGCCCCGTTATTCCGCGTTCATTTCCGCGCTTTCCAGGCCTGCACGCCGTTTTTCAGCCGCTCGAGGCCGTCCTCCAGCAGCACTCTGGGGCAGGCGGCGTTGAGCCGCAGGAAGCGGACGCCGTCGCCGCCGTAGCCGTTGCCGCCGGACACGTAAAGTCCCGTTTTCTCCCGGAGGAAGGCGCAGAACTCATTGCTGTCGTCCGTAAGGGCGCGAACGTCTATCCACATGAGATAGGTGGCGTCGCCCTTTACCGTCCTGAGCTCGGGCACGTTCTCCGCGATGAACTTTTCCGCGAAGGCCCGGTTGCCGAACACGTACCGCCGCAGCTCGTCCACCCACCTGTCGCCGTTATTGAAGGCGGCGGCAGCGCCGACGGAGGAGAAGCTGGCAGCCTCGTTGAGGCCGTCCACCCGCAGAGCCCTGCTCATCTTCTCCCGCAGCTCCGGGTTGGGGATGCACAGAGCGCCGGTCTTGAGTCCGGCCAGATTAAAGGTCTTGGAGGGGCCGTAGCAGCTTACGCTCACCTCACGGCACTCGTCGGACACGGAGGCGAAGGGGATATACTCCCTGCCTGGGGCAGTGATATCGCAGTGGACCTCGTCGGACACCACGATGACGCCGTACTTTTTGGCCAGACGCCCTATCTCCGCCATGGTATCCGCGGACCATATGACGCCCGTGGGGTTGTGGGGATTGCAGTGGACGTACATGGTTGTCCTCTCGTCGGCAAATCTGGCCTCAAGGTCGGCCATATCCATGGAATAGGCGCCGTCCCTGTATATAAGCCCGCTCTCGATCAGCTCCCGGCCGTTATTTTTCACGCTGGAGAAGAACATGCCGTAGCCGGGCGTATGGACCACGACCCTGTCCCCGGGGGCGGTGAGGTGCCTCACGGCGGAGGCGGTGCCGGGCACCGCGCCGGTGCAGCACAGGAGCCAGTCCTTTTCAATGTGAAATCCGTGGCGGCGTTCCCACCAGCCGATATACGCGCCGTACCACTCGTCGGTAAGGCGGGTATAGCCGAATATGCCGTTCTCCGCGCGCTCCTTCAGCGCCTGGACTATCTCCGGCGCGGCGGGAAAGTCCATGTCGGCTATCCACATGGGAAGCTCGGAATCCTTCACGTTCCACTTGACGCTGTCGGTGCCCCGCCGGGGGCGGACCGTATCGAAATCGTACATTCTTATCCCCCTTATACAGCACAGGCGAGGTATTCCCCCGCCCGTGTTTTTTATTTATCTGTACCCCTTCTGCCGCTGGTATTCGGCCACCGTTTCCAGGTTGGTCCGCTCGATATCGCTGAACTGCGCCTCGATGGCGGCGGAGTCCTCCGTCACGGGGACGTACCACGCCTGGGACTCAAAATACTCCCGCACGCTCTTTGTGGAGAATATCTTGCCGTGGCGGGCGTATATCTCGTTGATGACCATGTAGCTCTCGCTGCGGTCCATGCCCTCCAGCTCGTCGATGGTGATGAGACGGCTGTCGGTGGGCAGGATGTAATAGTCGTTCTTCGGCGTTTCGGCCTGGACGGGCTCCGTGTCGCCCTCAGCGGGAGGCGTCTGCTCAGCCGGAGCGGTATCGGCGGGCGTCTCGTCATAGTTTCTGGACGGCGCTCCGCTGCGGTAGCCCATCAGCTTCTGATAATCGGACACCGTGGTGACGTTGGCCTTCTCCGTAGCGGAGAACAGGCGCTCTATCGCGGCGGAGTCCTCAGTCACGGGCTTGTACCAGCTCTGGGCCTCGAAATACTTCTGTATGCTGCCGGTCTTGAATATCTTGCCGTGGCGGGCGTATATCTCGTTGATGACCATTGAGCTTTCCGTGGCGTCCATTCCCTCGAGGTCGCCGAGGGTGATGAGGTCGGTATCAGTGGGCAGGATGAAATAGTTGTCGCTGGGCGCCGGGGCGATAACGGGATCGGGCTTCGCGGGGACGGAGGGCGTCGTCTTGCCGCCGCTGCTCCCGGAATTGCCGGTACTGCCTGAATTATCGGCGTTGCCGGTGCTCCCGGAATTATCGGTACTGCCGGTGCTGCCGGAATCGGCGGGAACGTCGGTGCCGGGCTGCGCGGTCTGTCCTGTCTGACCGGTGCCTTCCACTGCGGAATTGCCGCTGTCGCCGGTCTGGGGCTCGGGCGTATCGGTCTTGTCGGGTACGGCGGGCTCGGTCTGTCCGTCGTCCGGTCTGGCGGTATCTCCGCCGGGGGCGGGCTGACCGCTCTGGCCGGAAGTCGCCTTATCGTCGGTTTTGGCGGTGTTTTTGAACTGCTTAGGCAGCCATATGGCCGCGGCGGCAAGGGCCGCCACCAGCACCAGCGACGCGCACACCGTGGTCATCAGCTTCAAAAACCGCTTTTTCTTTCTCTCCCGCTCCGCCTCTTCCGCGGCGGAACGGACGGGGGCCTCCTCCGGTGCGGGCGGGGTCTGTCCGGCTGTCTGCTCCCGGGCGGTGCGCCGCACGGCCTCCACTGCCGCGGCGGCCGCCACGGCCCGGCGGGGCGCCTTCACAACGGGAAGGGCGTTCAGGTCCGCGAGAAGCTGAGCGGCGGACTGGTATCTCTGGGCGGGCTCGTAGGCCACGGCCTTCCTTATTACGGCCATCAGTCCCTCGTCGGCCTTCACCAGGGCGGGGTTTCGTCCGCTGGGCAGGGCGCCGCCGTTGGCGGCCCACATCATCAGCATTCCCAGGGAATAGACGTCGGAGGCGGGGGTATATTTCCTCTCCGAAGCCAGCTCGGGGGCGTCAAAATCTCCCATCTCCGTCTTGAAAAGACCGGATCCGGCCTTTTCAAGGCTCTTTTTTATACCGTAATCGGCCAGCGCGTAACCCCCCGCGTCGCTGACCATGACGTTTTCGGGTTTCACGTCGCCGTGGGCCATGCCGAAGCTCTCGCAGGCGGCAAGGGCCGCGCCGATATCACGGCCGATGTTCACCGCGTCGCCCTCGTCGGGGGCTATGCGGGCGAAGTAGGCCGCGGCGGGGGTATAAAGGGGCATGCGGATATAGCCCGTCCAGCCGGCGCCGGATTCGTCGTCCACCAGCTCGGTCTCCTCGGCGGCCACCAGATTGGGAGACCTGACGGTCTTGAACATGGTCAGCTCCCAGGCCAGATCGTTTTTGAACTTGTCGAAATAGGTGCGAAGCAGGTCGTCGCCTATGCCCAGACTGCGGACGGCTTCGAGGGACACCTCTTCCGGCGGCATCTTGATGACCTTCACCGCGGCGTAGGCCGCGCCTGCGTCACCGTCGCCTCTGGCAAGGTACACCCGGCCGAAGGTGCCGCGTCCCATCTCGCCCTCGGTCCGCCAGCCGGACCATACGTTCTGAAGATTGACGTCAGACATTTTCTTCTTCTCCTATGCGTTTGCGTTCGCCTTAAAAAAGTGACAGTTGACTCGTTTCGGGCAGGTTCCCCAGAGCGCCGATGCTCTTGAGCTGCTCTATGTGGGTCTTGGAGACCTTGGTGCAGCAGTCGGACAGATCCTCTATGGAGATGAACTGCCTGTCGTTGCGGTGCTCCGCCAGGTCTCTGGCCGCCGACTCTCCCAGTCCCGCGATGGCCACGAAGGGGGGCCGCAGGCCCCGCTCGGTCAGCACGAACTTGGTCGCGTCGGACTCGTACAGGTCTATGGGCTCGAACTCGAAGCCCCGCTGATAGAACTCCCAGCACACGCCCAGGGTGGTGAGCAGGTCCTCGTCCTTGGCTGTGGCGTCGGGGTTCTGGGATATCTCCATGTATTTGCGCCGCACCACGTCGGGTCCCTGGGTCATGATGGACGCGTCGAAGGCGTCCTTCTGGCTGCGGCGGTAGAAATAGGCGCTGTAGAACGCCTGGGGCCGGTGGACCTTGAACCAGGCTATGCGGAAGGCCATCATCACGTAGGCCACGGCGTGGGCCTTGGGGAAGAGGTACGCTATCTTGCGGCAGGACTCTATCCACCAGTCCGGCACGCCCAGAGCGTGCATCTGCTCCTCTACGTTGCCGTTGAAAACGCCGCCGTTGCCCTTCACGCGGCCCTTGCGCACGTCCTCCATGGTCTTGAAGGCCAGGGCGGGGTCGATGCCCACGGAGATGAGGTAGAGCATAATATCGTCACGGCAGCACACGCACTCGGTGACCGGGGCGGTGCCGGACACGACTATGTCGTGGATGTTTCCGGCCCACACGTCGGTGCCGTGGGCAAGGCCCGCCAGGCGCACCAGAGTGTCGAAATTCTGCGGCATGGTGTCCACCAGCATCTGCCGGGCAAAGCTGGTGCCGAACTCCGGGATGCCGAGAGAGCCTGTCCTGCCTATGATTGGGTCGTCGTCCTTCAGGCCCAGCGGCTCCGGGGTGCGGAATATGGCCATGGTCTCCGGGTCGTCCAGCGGTATCTTCAGCGGGTCGACGCCGGTCACGTCCTGCAGCATGCGGATCATGGTGGGGTCATCATGGCCCAGCTCGTCCAGCTTGAGCAGGTTGTCCTCCATGCAGTGATACTCGAAGTGGGTGGTGATTATATCCGTATTGGGGTCGTCCGCCGGGTGCTGTGCGGGACAGAAATCGGCTATCTCCATGTCCTGGGGTATGACCACCAGGCCGCCGGGGTGCTGTCCCGTGGTGCGCTTCACGCCCACGCAGCCCTGGGCAAGACGGTTCTCCTCCGCCTTGGACACCACTTTTCCGGTCTTTTCGAGATACTTCTTCACGTATCCGAAGGCGGTCTTCTCCGCCACTGTGCCGATGGTGCCGGCCCGGAAAACGTGGGTGGGTCCGAAAAGCTCTGTGGTATATTTGTGGGCTTCGGACTGATACTCGCCGGAGAAATTCAGGTCTATGTCCGGCACCTTGTCGCCGGAGAAGCCCAAAAACGTCTCAAAGGGTATGTCAAAGCCCTCTTTGGAGTACTTCGTGCCGCATTTTGGGCATATCCTGTCGGGCATGTCCGCGCCGCAGCCGTAGCCCTTGTCGTTGACGAACTCGGTATTGAGGCAGTTGGGGCATCTGTAATGGGGCGGCAGGGCGTTGACCTCGGTTATCCCCGCCATGTAGGCCACCAGCGACGAACCCACGCTGCCCCGGCTGCCCACCAGATAGCCGTGGTCCATGGAATTCTTCACCAGCTTCTGGGCGGTCATGTATATGACGTCGTACTCCTGGCCGATTATGCCCTTGAGCTCCGTCTCTATTCGTTTCGTCACGATGTCCGGCGGCGTCTCGCCGTAAAGCTGACGGATGCGGCCGTAGACCAGGTCCTTCAGCTGCTGGGCGCTGTTTTCTATCTTGGGCGCGAACAGCTTCTTCGCCGGGGGCAGAGGGCTGAACTCCTCACACATGTCGGCCACGCGGTTGGTGTTGGTGACCACCACCTCAAAGGCCTTCTCCCGGCCAAGATAACTGAATTCCTCCAGCATATCGTCGGTGGTGCGGAAATAAAGGGGCATGACGTTGTCCGCGTCGTCGTAATCCTTGGCGGACAGCAGGATGTGGCGGTATATCTCATCCTCCGGGTCCATGAAATGCACGTCTCCGGTGGCGCACACCAGCTTGCCCGTCTCCTCCCCCAGCTCCACGATGCGGCGGTTGAAATCCATAAGCTCCTCGTCGGTGGAGGCCCGGGGCCGCTGCTCGGTGAACATGAAGCGGTTGTTGGCAAGGGGCATTATCTCAAGGTAATCGTAAAACTCGGCAAGACGGCGCTGTTCGGCCCGGCACCGGCGGTCGGTGACGGCGTTCATTATCTCCCCGGCCTCGCAGGCGGAACCGATGATCAAACCCTCCCTGTACTCCATTAAGACGCTTTTCGGAATGACGGGGTTGCGCTGCATATGCTCGAGATAGCTTTTTGTAACTATTCTGTACAGATTTTTCTTGCCCGTCTCGTTGGCGGCGAGGATGGTGATGTGCCGGGGCCTGGGGTGGCGCTTTTTCATGCGCTCCGCCGTACGCTCCGACACGAGGGCGTTTATGTCCCTCACGGAGGCGACGCCCTCCTTCTCCAGTCTTCTGTAGAAGGCCATGAGGATGTCGCCGCAGGCTCCGGCGTCGTCGGAGGCCCGGTGATGGGTGAAGGACGGCAGGCCCAGGTCCTCCGCCACGGTGTCGAGGCGGTGATTTCTGGCGTCTGGCAGCATGGTCTGGGCCAGCACGAGAGTGTCGATATAGTTGGGTATGAACTCGTATCCGCAGCGGATGCAGGCCTCCTCGATGAAGCCGATATCGAAGGAGGCGTTGTGGGCCACCAGAGGCCGTCCTCCGACGAAATCCAGGAAGGCGCGCACCGCGTCGGCCTCGCCGGGGGCGTCGGCCACCATATCGTCGTTTATGCCCGTAAGGCGGGTTATCTCCGGGGATATGTGCATCCCCGGGTGGACGAATGTGTTGAATTCGGCGGTTTTCTGTCCGTTTTCATACAAAACGGCGCCGATCTCGATCATTCTGTCGCGTCTGTTGGAAAGGCCGGTGGTCTCGATGTCAAAGGCCACGACGGCGTCGGAGAAGCTGTCCCCGGCGTCGCCGGTGACGGCCACCCGCTCGTCCACGTCGTTTATATAGTAGCCCTCCACGCCGTATAGGACCTTTATCTTGCCCTTTGACGCGAAGTAGGCGTCGGGGAAGGACTGGCACACGCCGTGGTCGGTGATGGCTATGGCGGGGTGGCCCCACTCTACGGCCCTTTTTATAACGGCCTTAGTGTCGGTGAGGGCGTCCATGGCGCTCATCTGGGTGTGCAGGTGCAGCTCCACCCGCTTCTGCTCCGCCGTATCCCGGCGGTATTCCTTCTTCGTCTCCGCCGCGCCGGTGGGGTCGATGACGATGTCGCCGTCGTAACGGGAATTTATCACCATGCCGGTGACCTTCACCCGCATGCCCGCGGCGATGGA
>JAEETR010000076.1 GCA_016286595.1 Oscillospiraceae bacterium
GGACTTCATCTTCTGGCACGGCAAATTCTCCATCTTCTGGGCTGTGGAGCTGGGCGCGCTGGGCACCATAGCGATTTTGTGGTTCCTCTTCAGGAAGGAAAAAGACCCGGTCACTTCCGACCGCATGACGGAGGTCTCCGACTATGTTCCCGGCTACCTGATGATAGCCGTGGTCGTATGCCTCATCATCGCATCCTTCTTCCATATCCCGTATATTGACGATATCAAAAACGGCCTTATCTGTATGGCTCTGTGCGTCTTCGGCCTCGTCCGGGGCTGCCTGCGCAGAAAGAACTCCGAGCCGCTCAAGCTGGTGGCCAGGGAGATGGACTATCAGACGCTGGCGATGCTGTGCGGACTGTTCGTGGTCATCGCCGCCATCACCGAGGCCGGGATAATAGACGCCGTGGCCGGGTGGTTCGCCACCGCCGTAGGCGGCAGCGTGTTCGGACTTTACACCCTCATCGTGTTCGCGTCGGTTCTTCTGTCCGCCTTCGTGGACAATATACCCTACGTGGCGGCCATGCTGCCGGTGGTGCAGGGCATAGCCGTGAAGCTGGGGATAGACCCCATATGCCTGTACTTCGGTCTCCTCACGGGCGCCACCCTGGGCGGCAACATCACGCCCTTCGGCGCCTCGGCCAACGTGGCGGGTATCGGCATACTGCGCAAGGAAGGGTACGAAGTGAAAAACGCCGACTTCTTCCGCATAGGCATACCCTTCACACTTACGGCCGTACTCATCGGATACGCTTTCATCTGGCTCGTCTGGGCGTGACGCCCCGGCAATGACCGTGTAAAAAACGCTTTATCAATCAGAAAGAAAGGCGGAACATAAAAATGCTCGATGTATCTCACGTCACAAAGAAATACGGAAAGGTGACTGCCTGCGACGACGTCAGCTTCCACCTGGATCCGGGCAGCGTAACCGTGCTGCTGGGACCCAACGGTGCTGGAAAGAGCACCATAATGAAGGCCATCACCGGCTTTTTGCGCTATGACGGCGACATAACCGTGGCCGGAAAGCCCAACAAGTCCGTGGAGGCAAGACGGGTGCTGGGCTATATCCCGGAGATGCCCTCGCTGTACCCGAATCTCACGGTGTCGGAGCATCTGGAGTTCCTGGCCAGGGCATACCGGCTCGGCGGCGATTACAAGGAGCGGGCGCGGGCTCTTCTTGAGCGGTTCGAGCTGGCGGACAAGAGCAAGAAGTTCGGCGACGAGCTTTCAAAGGGCATGCAGCAGAAGCTGAACCTGTGCCTTGGTCTTCTTCCGGAGCCGCAGATGCTGCTGCTGGATGAGCCCATGATCGGCCTCGACCCCCACGCCATCAAGGAACTGAAGGCCATGATGGACGAGATGCGGGAGCAGGGGAGGACTCTTCTTATAAGCACCCACATCATAGACAGCGTCGACATGCTCTGGGACAGGACCGTTATAATGCAGAGCGGCCGCGTCATGGCCAATCTGACCCGCAGCGAGCTGGACAGCAGCGGCAGGACCCTTGAGGAGCTTTTCTTCGAGGTCACCGAGGGCGTGGATCAGAGCGAGATGACCGGCACAGAGGGTGACGCCCCTGCCGAGGAGTGACGCTTATGAAACTGTTCTGGTATTACGCCCTTCACACCTTCAAGAATCAGCTCAGAAAGCTGATGAAGACCTGGGTGCTTATCTTCATAGTGGCATGTATGGTCATAGGCGGCCTTATCGGCCTGGGCGCCTCCCGGCTTGAGGAGATGAGCGCCGAGGGCGAAGAGGTCGTGGCCGAGGAGCCCGTCGAGGAACTTCCCGACGAACAGATCGATGAGGAGACGCGAACCCGCAAGCTCCAGATCGTGGAGCTTATCGCGGGGGCGGTTATCCTGGGCATGTTCGTGTACGAGGCCATGTCCGCCGACAGAAACGGCAGCAAGATATTCCTGCCCGCCGACGTCAATCTCCTGTTCTCGGCGCCCATGACGCCTCAGTCGGTGCTGATGTTCCGGCTCATGACCCAGCTGGGCACGTCGATACTGCTGGGCATATACCTGCTACTGCAGCTGCCTAACCTTATATACAACGCCGGACTCGATATATGGTCGGCCCTGGCGATCATCGGGACGTGGTGCCTGCTGACGGTCGTGGCAAGACTGTTCCAGGTTCTGCTGTACCTTCTGGCCTCCGACAGACCCAGATTCCGCGACAACCTGCACCGCATCGTATATCTGGTGCTGGCGATGGTGGCGGGCGGCTTCGTGCTTTACTGGAAGCGCAGCGGTCTAACGCCGGTGCAGGCCGCGCTGGGCTTCTTCAACGCCCCGGCAAGCCGGTATATCCCCGTGTGGGGCTGGCTCAAGGGCGTGATAATGTGGACGGCCGAGGGCAGCATCCCCGGACTTCTGCTGTCGCTGGCCGGAGTGGGCCTTACGATAGTCGCTCTGATATTCATTATCCGCCGCACCCATGCCGACTACTACGAGGACGCCATGGCAAAATCCGAGGAGACCGCCGCGCTGATGGAAGCGGCCCGTTCGGAGAAGTCCGGTCTCTTCGTCACGAAGAAGCGGAAAAAGGACCGCAGCGAGAGACTGCGGCGTGACGGCATGAACAGGGGCTGGGGCGCCAGCGTGTTCTTCTGGAAGAACATGTACAACCGATTCCGCTTCGCCCATCTGGGCTTCTTCACAAAGACCATGGAGACCTACATCTTCGCGGCGACGGTCATCGCGCTGCTGTGCAGAATGGTGTTCCACGTGTCCGGCTCCATTCCAGTGGTGCTGGCGCTGTCGGGTCTGGTCTTCTTCCGTGCCATGGGCAACCCCCTGGAGCAGGACACCTCATCGGAGCTTTTCATACTCGTGCCCGAGAGTTCCTGGGCCAAGCTTTTCTGGTCGCTTCTCGGCGGCACGGTGAACTGCCTGCTGGACGTGCTGCCCGCCATCATAATCGGCGGCATCGTCAGCGGCGGCAACATTCTGGCAATGCTGGCCTGGGTGCCCTTCATAGCCTCCATGGACATGTACGCCACCATCGTGGGAGCGTTTATAAATGTGTCCGTGTCCGTATCCGCGGGCAAGACCATAAAGCAGATGGTGCAGGTGATGTTCATCTACTTCGGTATGCTGCCCGACATCGCCATAATAGCGATAGGGTTCGTGCTTGACAGCCTCGTCACGGCTGTGCTCATCGCCACGGGAGTGAACCTGCTGCTGTCCGCCGTATTCTTCGCGCTGACGCCGCTGTTCATCGAGCCGGGGCGGGGCAGAAGCGCCATCCACGGCACCGAGTCGGTGGATTACCGTACCGCCAGAAAGACCTTCTCCCGCGCGGGTTTTTCACTCTTCATGGTGCTGGCTCTTGCGACGCTGGTACAGCTGCTGCTGGTCAGCCTGCTGTCGGATACGGCTGTATTCGAAAACTCCTGGGGTATCTGGCTCATCACCTTCGCACCCATGTATCTTATCGCCGTCCCGACGGCGCTGCTGATACTCAAGAAGCTGCCCGCCCAGAGGGAAGAAGGCACGCGGCTGACGCCCGTCCAGTGGCTGTACGCTCTGCCCGTGACGCTGTTCATGATGTACGCCGGCAATATCGTCGGTACGCTGATAACGACGGGGATAAGCGTCCTCTTTTCCCGGGAGACGGTGAACCCCATAATGAACTATGCCATGGACGACAATCCCATCGCGAAGCTGCTGTTCCTGGTGGTGCTGGCCCCTATGATAGAGGAATTCCTGTGCCGCCGTCAGATCATCGACAGGATACGGCAGTACGGCGAGAAGAGGGCGGTCATCGTGTCCGCGGTGCTGTTCGGACTTATGCACGGCAATCTGAGCCAGATGTTCTACGCCTTCGCCCTGGGACTGGTGTTCGGATATATCTACCTCAGGACCGGCCGCCTGCGCTATACGATAGCGCTGCACATGTTCGTAAACTTCCTGGGCGGCATCGTAGGCCCCTACATACTTGAAAAGGTCAACTTCGATATCTTTGAGAACGTTTCCTTCGATACTCCCATAACACAGATGATAGGCTCCTCCGGCATAGTGCCCCTCATAATGTATGGCGGCACGATGTTCACATTGGCCATCATCGGCCTCGTCATACTGTGCGTCAGGGGCCGGAAGCTGGAGTTCAGCCCCGCCCGGCAGGAACTGGAGGCGGGAAGACGCTTCTCCACCGTGTGGGTGAACCCGGGTATGATACTGGCTGTGGCTGCCAGCCTTGCTCTGGTGATAAACGTCATTCTGGCCGGCTGAACGGAATAAAAAAGGGCGTCCCCCGGAAACTTTCGTTTCCGGGGGACGCCTTCTCTATGGGAGAAAGACTTTTACCTCTTTCGGGGTAACGATCACGAATCGCCCTGAGCGGGGACGAATATGGTGTTTGCCATCTCCTCCAGCGCCTCGGGGGAGGCGTCGGACTCCATGACGAGGCTGTAGGTCAGACCGGGCACGATGTCGAACCAGAGGATCTTGCCCTGACCGCCCTCGTTGTAGGCGAGCTTTGCATCGCAGTAAGCGACCTTGCCTTCGGCGGTATTCGCAAACTCTCCGTCATCCGTGTCGGAGATGTCCACAAGAACAAAGTCGGAGGGGGAGGTGCGGTAGACGTAGCGTACGCCTTCGAAGGTGTAGGCGGTCTCCGCCACCACAGCGCCGTCGCGGTTGAAGGCGTTGACGGTGACGTCCTCGGCGCCCGCGGGGGCGGTGGTTATGTCGTGACCCAGGTCGAGGGCCAGCTTGCTGGCGGTCTGGAGTATGTCGGAGGCGTCATCTTCGGAGCTGAGACACCACTGGGTCTGGTCCTCGGAGACGTACCAGCCCACCCAGTTGCCGTAGTTGCCGGAGCACATCTGCAGCTGCATGTCGCCGGCATTCCAGGTCACGTTCTCCTCGTCGGTGTTGTAGATACCGGAAATGTCCTGGAACGACTCTGTCTTAAGCGCCCTGTAGGTGTAATCGCTGCTGCCAATGCTGAAGGTGGCCTGGGCCATGGGGATGGCTCCGGTGCCGTTTATGATGGTGAAGGTCTCGTCTTTGGCACCCGCGGGAAGATCGAACTTGTAGCCCAGGTTACGGATCTCGACGAGGCTGGAGCTCTGAATGGGGTTTGGCGTCATGGTCACGGCCACGGACTGTTCCTCCGTATTTCTGGCGGCGTCGCCGCCGGTATCGGCCTTGCCGGTCCCGGGACGCAGCAGGTATATTCCCACCACCGCCACGCAAAGGCACGCCGCCATCACTCCGATGTAGCCGATGTAGGAGCGTTTTGCCCGGGGACGCTGGGCCTCCTCAATAAATTCCGGATCGACGGCCCGGTGAAATCTGATGAATTTCTGTACGTTCATATTGTGATGTTCGCCTCCAATAAAGTTTCGCGCATCCTGGTACGGGTCCTGAACAGGGAGGATTTTACCTTTGCCTCGCTGATATTCAGCGCCGGGGCGATCTCCCGCATGCTCTCGCCGTAAAAATACCGCCGCACGAATATGACGCGGCTGGTCCTGGACTGCGCGCGCAGAAAGTCGTTGAGCACCTGCGAAAGCTCCTGCCGGTCCTCATACTGCTCTATCTCGTCGGACCGGGATCCGACGAATTCCTCCAGCTCCTCATAGGCGTCGGTCAATGCGGTGCTGCGTTTTTCCGCCGTATTGTACGTATAGCGGTCCAGAGCCAGATTGCGCGTAATGCGGGCCAGATACGCCTTGAGAGAATTAGGACGCTCCGGCGGTATGGCGTTCCAGGCGTTGAGCCACGTGTCGCCGACGCACTCCTCCACGTCCCGCTTGTCCGGCAGGATCCTTCCGGCCACGCTGGCGCAGAGGCTCCCGTATTGCTCCCGGACTCTCTCTATGGCGCTTTCCGAGCGGTCAAAAAATAGTTTAATTATCTCTTCGTCAGTCAAGATATCTTCACTCCCTGCAGTGCTCCGAGAAGCTCTTGTCTTCTCACTATATAAGACGGAGCGTTTTTCATTTTGTTTCTTTTCAGGAAAAATAATCCTGAATTTCTTCGTCCCGCCTCAGAACGGGGCGTCTTTTATTATACGACGTTTTATCGGAACAGTCACCGAAAAGGTTCGCATACGCGTTTCATTGTTGAATTTCGGCGGAGGATATATTACTATATATAAAAAAGCAACCGTGAGGTGAACGTATGGACAAAACCGTATCCCGGGAAAAGGAAATAACGAAAACCAGTGTGATCGGAATCGGAGCCAATATTTTTCTGGCATCTTTCAAGGCTCTCGTAGGCGTGCTGGCTGGGTCGATCGCCGTCATACTCGACGCGGTGAACAACCTGACCGACGCGCTGTCCTCGGTAATCACGATACTTGGCATCAAGCTGGCCCGGCGCCGTCCGGACAGAAAGCACCCCTTCGGCTACGGGAGGATAGAGTATTTCAGCGCCATCATAATCTCCGGCATCGTGCTGGCGGCGGGCGTAACCTCCTTTATTGAGTCGGTGAAGAAGATATTTGACTCTGAGATCCCCGACTACTCTGCCTTCACCATCATCATCATATGTGTGGCCATCGTAACGAAGCTGGTGCTGGGCCGTTACGTAAAGGCCCAGGGTGAAAAGCTCAATTCCGACGCGCTGACAGCCTCCGGCTCCGATGCAACCTTTGACGCCATCCTCTCCGCGTCAACACTGGTGGGCGCCATTATAACCCTCGTGTTCCATATCAGCGTTGACGGGTTTATCGGCGCCGCCATCTCCGTTTTCATATTGAAGGCCGGCGTGGAGATGCTCCTTGAATCGGTGTTCAAGGTTATAGGCAACAGGCCTGACAGCGAGATAACGAAGGGCATAAAAATCGAGATACGCTCTATCGACGGCGTGATGGGCGCTTACGATCTCATCATCCACGACTACGGCCCCGATTACGCCATCGGTTTCGACCACGTGGAGCTGAACAAGGACCTGACGGCCCGACAGATACATATTATCACGAAGAAGATCCAGAAC
>JAEETR010000077.1 GCA_016286595.1 Oscillospiraceae bacterium
GGAGGGGTCTGTGTTGTTTATGTTCCCGACGGCTCAGAGTTTTCCTTTTCTCAGCCAGTCGATGTCCGCGTAGTTTTCGTCCATGTGCCTGTCGATGGGGTCCTTTCTCCTGGCGGAGACCTGGGTTCCGGAGTTCTTTGACTGGGCTGCGCCAGCCTTGAGCCCCGATATTACGAAGGCCCAGAATACTATAAGTCCTGCTATGACACACAGTATCGTGACCCCGTCGCCTGTCTGAAAGGCGGCTATCAAAAGCATTATGCTGATCATAGAATCAACCTCGTCGGGGCTGGCTCACTCCGCCGCCCCTCCTGACAAAACACGGCCCGCTTGCCGGACCCGCGTCTTGCTTATTTCTCCCTCTCGAACGTTATCAGCAGATGCACCCACCTCGTCAGGGCGGATTCCGCTAAGCTCGCGACACCGCAGGCGGTATCGCTCTCCCGCTCCATCGCCCTTCCTCTTCGGATTGAACCCGCTTCGCTGGGCTTCAATCCGATTTACTTCGTCCTCTCGAACGTTATCAGAAGATGCACCCACCAGTAGGACCAATAGGTCACGGTTTTGACCTCCCAGCCCTGGGCGGCCATCTCGTTCATGATCTTCTCGGCCTCGCTCTCGCGGACCTTTACCATTTTATACTCTTTCACTCTGTTCCTCTCCTTTTCCCGCGCCTGACGGCGCTCTCATATGGTTTCCGGCAGTGCGGAGATCATTTTCTCCGCCTGCGCCTTGTACTGTCCCGCCCGGGCCGCCGTGAGCATTATCTCCAGCACCCGGCGAAGCCGCTCTCCCGCTCCCGGGAAGGGCTCCACGTAATCCTCCGTGGCCTCGGCGGCGCTCTGTCCGTGCATCACTCTCACGAGGTACATGTAAAGGGCGCTGTCCTCCACGGTATCGTCGTCGCTGTCGTCCAGCACGCCGTTAACGTAGCCGATGAGGCGGCAGATGGCGTCCAGCGGCAGCACCGGCCGCAGCGTGTTGATAAGCAGCAGCCTCGACAGCTGGTCCCGGGAGTATCGCTTCTTCACCGGGGGCGTCAGAAACCCTCTGGCCACCCAGTTCTGGATAACGTGGCTCTCCAGGCCCATTATATTTGCTGCCTGGGACAGCGTAAGTCCCCCGGCGGCGAAGAGGGACGCAAAAAACGTCTCCGCCCCGGCGGGGGTATCGTCGGCGGCGCATACCGCCGCTCCGGGCAATCTCTGCATCACTCATCACCTCTTTCTCTGTGGTTGTGAGATGATATTACCACGCCATCATTTGATTGTCAATAACTTTCGTACGATTTTTGCAATTTTCCTACGGCGGGTCTCCGCCCGCGATTTTTCAGTTCAATTACAATATGATATGTGGTATAATATGCGGGATGAATTGTGCAAAGGAGACCTTCGCCATGCCCAAGCTGATGGTACTTGACGGACACAGCATAGCAAACCGTGCCTTTTACGGCGTGCGTTCCCTGAACGCTCCCGACGGCACTCCCACCAACGC
Organism: Oscillospiraceae bacterium; assembly: GCA_016286595.1. Classification (GTDB taxonomy): domain Bacteria; phylum Bacillota; class Clostridia; order Oscillospirales; family Oscillospiraceae; genus RUG626. Next base: position 1,495 of record JAEETR010000077.1, read on the forward strand.
CGTGTTCGGCTTCATCAATATACTTGAACGGCTTATCAAGGCCCAGTCCCCTGACGGTGTGGCCGTGGTGTTCGACGTCCACGCCCCCACCTTCCGCCATCAGCGGTGCGATTACTACAAGGCCACCCGCCATCCCATGCCTGAGGAGCTGCACGTGCAGATCCCTCTGATCCAGGAGACGCTGGAGGCCATGGGCATCCGCCACTACGAGCTGCCGGGCTACGAGGCCGACGACCTCATGGGCGCTTTCGGCCGGATATGCCGCGACAACGGCTGGGACTGCCGTCTTGTCACCGGCGACCGGGACAATCTGCAGCTTATAGACGACACCGTCCACGTGCTGTACGTGAAGAACAGCGACACCGTGGAGTACGGCGCGGAGGAGTTTCGGGCGGAGTACGGCTTTGAGCCGAAGCGGCTCATAGATCTGAAGGCCCTCATGGGCGACAGTTCCGACAACATCCACGGCGTGGCCGGCATCGGTCAGAAGACCGCCATGGACCTTGTGCAGCGCTTCGGCACCATTGACGATATATATTCTGACCTTGACGGGCTGGACGTGAAGGACGGCGTGAGGAAAAAGCTGGCCGCCGGCGAGGACGCCGCAAGGGAATCCTACTGGCTTGCGACCATCGACGTGAACGCGCCTTTGGAGGCGTCCCTCACCGACACGCTGTGGCGGCGGGGAGACAGCTGGGACAAGCCCCGTCTGGCGTCCCTTCTGCGGCGTCTGGGCTTCGTGCGGTTCCTTGACCTGTGGCGTCTGCGGGACGTGCAGGAGCCGGAGACCGCGGCAGGCCCGGCCGCGGAGTTCACCGGGGAGTGCGTAAGCCGCGTGATCGCCGACGAAAATGGTCTGGGCGAGGCTCTTTCCGCCATGACCGGGACGCAGAACGTGGCCGTCTCCGACGATCTGGCTTTTGTCGTATTTGAGAATGACGGCACGGCGTACGTCATAGCCCGGGAGGGCTATTCCGGCGACTACGGCGCCGCCCTTGGCCGTCTCTTCGGCCCCGGCGTGAAGAAAGCCGGACACAATATAAAGAATATCATCCGTTCCCTGCTGGACCTGAACGTGCGGTGCGGCGGCTGGGAGTTCGACACGGCGCTGGCCGGATATCTGCTCGACTCCACCGCCGGAAGCTACGACGTCCCCCGGCTGTGTCAGAAATACTGCGGATTCATGCCCCCGGAGATATCCGCCGACCTTCCCGGGCAGGCCCGTACCGTTGGCCGCCTCACCACCGAAGCCGCCGCCGTCGCCTGCCTGCGGGACGCCATGGCCCCGAAGCTGACGGAGCTGGGTATGGACGACCTTTACTATAATACCGAGCTGCCGCTGTGCCGGGTGCTGGCCTCCATGGAGAAGGCCGGTTTCCTGGTGAACCGGGACGCTCTGAAGCGGTTCGGCGAAGCGCTGGGCACCTCCATCGAAGCTCTGCAGGAGCGGATATGGTTCCAGGCCGGGCAGGAATTCAACATAAACTCACCCAAACAGCTGGGCGAGATACTTTTTGAAAAGATGATGCTCCCCGCCGGGAAAAAGACAAAGACCGGCTGGTCCACCAGCGCGGACGTGCTTGAAAATCTGCGGGGGCGCGACCCCATAATCCAGGACATCCTCGATTTCCGGGAGCTGACGAAGCTGAAATCCACCTATGCCGACGGGCTTTTGAAGGTCATCGACGAGGACGGACGCATCCGCACCAGCTTCCAGATGACCGTCACCGCCACGGGGCGGCTGTCCTCCACGGAGCCGAATCTGCAGAATATACCCGTGCGCCGTGACCTGGGCGGCGAGATACGGAAGATGTTCACCGCGGGGCCGGGAAACGTGCTCGTGGACGCCGACTATTCCCAGATAGAGCTGCGGCTTCTCAGCCACATATCCGGGGACGAGGCCATGCGCAGGGCGTTTATCGACGGGGAGGACATTCACGCCGTGACTGCCTCACAGGTGTTCGACGTGCCCCTTTCCTCCGTGACGGGTGCAATGCGCTCCCGCGCGAAGGCCGTGAACTTCGGTATCGTATACGGCATCTCGGCCTTCTCCCTTGCCCGGGACATAGACGTGTCCAACAAAGAAGCCCAGGCGTATATAGACACCTATTTCCGCAAATACTCCGGCGTAAAGAACTACATGGAAAAAGTCATAGCCGACGCCCGGGAAACGGGGTACGTCTCCTCAGTGTACGGCCGCAGGCGGTATCTGCCGGAGCTGAAGTCCTCCAACTTCAACACCCGCTCCTTCGGCGAGAGGGTGGCCAGGAACATGCCCATCCAGGGCACCGCCGCCGACATAATGAAGATAGCCATGGTGCGCTGCTTCGACGCACTTGAAAAGGAGGCGCCGGAGGCCGTGCTGCTGCTGCAGGTCCACGACGAGCTGATCGTGGAGTGCCCGGAGGAAAAAGCGGAGCAGGTAGCCGCCATCCTCACCCGGGAGATGGAGGGCGCCGCCCGGCTGTCCGTGCCCCTGACGGCCAACGCCAAGTGGGGAAAGAGCTGGTACGACGCCAAATGATAACGATCCGACACGCCAACCGGGAGGACCTGGACTGGATAGTGGCCATGGAACGGGAGATATTCTCCACCCCCTGGTCCCGGAACGGCTTTGAATTCGAGCTGGAGTGCGGCGACGCCGTGTTTGCCGCCGCCGTTGACGACGGCGAGCCCGCCGGCTTCATCATAATGCATACCATGGGTCCTCAGGCGGAGATATTCAACGTGGCGGTATCCCCCGCCCACCGGCGAAAAGGCGCCGCCGACGCCATGATGACCTACGTGCTTAAAAAGGCCCGGGAGCTGGGTGTGGAGCAGATTTTTCTTGAGGTGCGCCGCTCCAACGCCGCCGCCCAGGCGCTGTACCGCAAGTACGGCTTCGGCGTGGGGGGCGTCCGCCCCGGCTATTACGACGAGCCCAAAGAGGACGCCATACTGATGGACTGTTTCATCGGTACGGAGTCCGGGATATAGAAGGAAGATACGACCATGCGCATACTTGCCATAGAATCCTCCTGCGACGAGACTGCCGCCGCCGTGGTGGAGGACGGGAGGACCATACTTTCAAACGAGGTGCTGTCCCAGGTGGACATGCACGCCATTTACGGCGGCGTGGTGCCGGAGATAGCCTCCCGCAGCCATATCACCGTGGTGAGCCGTCTGGCGGGCTCTGCCGTGGAGAAGGCCGGGCTGACGAAATCGGATATCGACGCGGTGGCCGTCACCTGCGCGCCGGGGCTTATCGGCGCGCTGCTGGTGGGCGTGAACTTCGCCAAGGGCGCCGCCATGAGTCTGGGGGTCCCCCTTATCCCGGTGCACCACGTGCGGGGCCACATCGCCGCCAACTATCTGGCGTTCCCGGAACTGGAGCCCCCCTTCGTGTGTCTGTGCATCTCCGGGGGCAACACCATAATCGTGGACGTACGGGGCTACACCGATATGTCCATCATGGGCGCCACCCATGACGACGCCGCCGGCGAGTGCTTCGACAAGGCCGCGAGAGTGCTGGGACTGCCATACCCCGGCGGCGTGCCGATGCAGAAGCTGGCCGAGGGGGGCGACGACAGAGCCTACGACCTGCCCCGGGCCAGGATAGACGGCCATCCCTACGACATGTCCTTCTCCGGTCTTAAGACCGCCGTGGTGAACATAGTCCACAACGCCGCCCAGAAGGGCGAGGAGCTGGACCGACCGGGTCTGGCCGCGTCCTTCGCCGCCGCCGTCAGCGACACGCTGGTGCCCCGCACCATGGCCGCCGCCCGGGAGAAGGGATACGGCAAGGTGGTCGTGGCGGGCGGCGTTGCCGCCAACGTGCGCATCCGGGCCGACTTCGAGGCCGCCTGCGCCGCCGAGGGAAAAAAGCTCTACGTGCCGCCCCTGCGGCTATGCGGCGACAACGCCGCCATGATCGGCTGTCAGGGCTGGTACGAATACCTGGCCGGACACGTTTCCGGCGCCGGTCAGGACGCTTTCGCCACCATGGATATCGACTCGGAATTCCAATTATGCTGAATATGCGCGGCCCCCGGGAAAGGGGCCGCGTACTTTTATCGGGATTTTGAAAAAATGAGGTTTTGCCGACGCAAAGCTGGATATTACGTCAACTATGGCACCGCTTCGCGTTTAACATAAAATGGCGTTATCTTGCTGACATTTTTTACCATATCTTGCGAATATCTTTGATAATACCGGATTTCTGATCTGTGGAAAACCCGGTGGAGAATGTGCATAACTAACTGTTGAGCAAAATATGGTTTTATTTTACGTAAACCGTCCGGAGCTGCCTCCAGGGGCGGTTTTTCCTTTTTCTTCCGCCGCAAAAATAGTCGATTTTCCCCGTTTCTCCCGCCAGAAAAACAAAAACCGGGGAGCGCGATGACCTGCCCTCCGCGGGACAGAGCCGGACGCGCTCCCCTTGTCAAAACTTTTTCAGAATATATTACAGATTGTGATATTCACCGTGATTCCATTTTATTTATTCCTGTACAGGAACACCACCACGTCGCAGCGGGGGCAGTCGGAATTGGGCCTGTCGGTGACCACGGGATAAAGGTCGAAGAGCAGTCCCTTTTCCCCTGCCCAGCGGTAGGCGGGGTCGTACCAGGTCCCCTCGACGCCGGCGGAGCCGCCGCCGTAAGTGCGGTAAAGGAAGGTCAGGATGTGGGCGTAAGAGCATTTTGTGTCGGGGCGGAAGAACTGCCGTCCGTCGGGCAGGACCTCCATGCCGTTGGTGATATTGTTCTCCACCGCCCAGGCCACCGCTTTATAGTAGTAGTCCCCCTCCCTGACGTCCTCAAAGGCGCTCTGCCGGTTTGCCGGCTCCGGGGAACCCACGCTCCGCCACAGGAAGGTGACCACCTGGCCGCGGGTGCAGGTGCTGCCGGGACCGAACATAGGCTGACCGGCGGCGTTATTGCCTATTCCGACGGTCACGCCCGACGACGCGGCCCATTCCACAGCGTCGAAGTAATACTCGTCTGAGGCCACGTCGGCAAAGGTGGCAGTACGGCGGGAGATGGGCAGCACCCGCTCCACGCCTGTCTCGTTGGGCGAATAGCTCAGCACGTATTTTATACCCTCGCCGCACTCGGCGATACCGTATATGTACCCCTCGCCGCCGTCATAGGTCATGACGGTCTGCAGCTGTCCGCCGGGGACGTAGCCGTATATATGCGTCTTGTCGTTGAAGTACATCACGCCGTCGTAGTACGCAAGGCCGGAATAGACCCCCGCCCAGTACTGATCGGCGTTCCACACGGGCCAGTAATCCCGCACGGAGGCGCAGACGGTCTCCTCGCCGGTGTTCCAGTCCCGGCGCACGAGATTTATGGTCTGGCTCTTGTAGCCGCCGGAGGAGGCGAGATAGTACGCGGAGGCTCCGTTTCTCAGGACTATGCGGCTGCTCACGCCCTTCCAGAAGGCGCTGTCGTACTTGTCGCTGGTGCACTCGTAAGGCGACTGCCAGCCGTAGTGATAGTCGTAGGAGCCGGGGGCCCGGACGGAGCCCATAACGTCGTCGCTGACGAGGAAATATACGTGGTCTATCCTGCCGGGCATGTCGCCGTCGTCCCAGGTCACGTCCACGTGGTACCACTCCCCGTCCAGCTGTACGATGTTCCAGCCGTGGTTCATGACGTCGCTGCCGATGTACAGCGATTTTATGCCGCACTCCCGCAGTATGGCAAGGTAGGCCTTGGAGTAGCCTTCGCATACGGCAAGGCCCTTCACCAGAGCGCCGTAGGCGGTATAGCCCATCTCGTCGAAACCTGCGGTGCCGTTGGCGGTCTCGTAATCGTACTCGGCGACGTTTGCCAGCCAGTCATGGAGCGCCAGAGCCTTCTGCACGTCGCTCATATCGTTGTTCACGGCGCTCTTCGCCCGGCTGACCGCCGTCTTGTATGCGGCTATGGCGGCGGGATTGGCGGTGTCGTAATACTCAAGATAGATCGAGGTGATGCCGGAGGCGTTATAGGAATAGGAGATGGAGCCGTTTACGAAGAAGATATCCGGCTCGTTGTCGAACAGGTCGTCGTACAGCCCGTCGAACTCGCTCTCCGTCAGCCTGTAACTGCTAATGTCCACGCTGTCCTTAAAGGCGTACATGGCGTTGAGAATGGCGCTGCGGGCGCCCTCCACGTCACCGGCTGCGGCGAAGGTGGTCAGCACTACGATCACCGCTATCACGGCCGCCAGCCACATCGTTTTCTTTTTCACGGCAGACTTCCTCCTTTGAAGGTGATATACACATTTATAATATACTGTGCCGCTCTTCCGGTCAATCCGGGAAAATCCGTTATTGACGCAAAACATGATTTGTGGTATATTTCATAAGCCGACCGCGGTCGGCCGCAAATCCGCTGGTGTAGCTCAGTCGGTAGAGCAGCTGATTCGTAATCAGCAGGTCGCCGGTTCAAGTCCGGCCACCAGCTCCAGAATGGATGCCGTCCTCGTGGCGGCGTCTTTTTTTTGTTGCTCCGATCGTGCAATTGCATTGACAGGTGGGGATATCCGTTCTATTTTGAAACTGAGGGCGGGTATCGTCCGTCCCGCGGCGGCGGGGCGGCGCGCTGTCATATATAAAAAGTACGTCTTTTCCGCGCCGGGAGGCGGGCCCGGCCACGCGGAAGGGGCGGCTTTTTATATTTCCCGGCCGCGAATATGCCGGGAGCTATTTTCATTTCCCACAGAGGAGGAACGTACATGATAGACATATTGCCGGACACCACCGGACGCATAGCCCTGGGACGCAGGGGCGAAAACCTTGCCCGGCGTGTGGTGTTCGACGTGACCGACTGGACGGAGGCCCTCGGCGACGGGGGCAGCGTACAGCTTACGGTGCGGCGGCATGGCGACGACGTGCCATACCCGGCGGCGCTGACCGTGGAGGACGGCCTGGCGTTCTGGGCCCTGACCGACGCGGATACCGCGTATCCCGGGCAGGGCGAGGCGGAGCTGAAATACTACGCGGGGGACGTGCTTGTCAAGTCCCGGATATACAGGACCGCGGTGGAGCGGTCCGCTGACGGCGGCAGTGAGGAGCCGCCGGAGCCCCAGCGCGGCTGGGTCGAGCAGGTGGTGGCCGCGGGCGCGGCGGCGGAGCA
>JAEETR010000078.1 GCA_016286595.1 Oscillospiraceae bacterium
CACCCGCTTCTGCTCCGCCGTATCCCGGCGGTATTCCTTCTTCGTCTCCGCCGCGCCGGTGGGGTCGATGACGATGTCGCCGTCGTAACGGGAATTTATCACCATGCCGGTGACCTTCACCCGCATGCCCGCGGCGATGGAGGCCGCCTGCTTTTTCAGTATCTCTTCCCTGATGAACTTGCTCACCCGGATGGACCCGGTGTAGTCGGTCATGTCGAAGGTGAGGATGTAGGCCCCGTTTTTCGTCACTCTGGAGGTGACGGAGAACACGTCGCCCTCCACGGTGACCCGTCCCGACTCAATGCTCAGCGAACCGATGGGCACCGTCTTCCCCGTTACCTTGCCGAAGATGGTCTTTACGCCGTCCTTCGAGCTCTCACGCCTGACCTTCGGCATGCTGGCCACGTCGTAGATGGGGATTATTGTGACGCGCCTGAGACCGTAGGCCGGGGCGATGGCCTCGGCGATCTGATTTATGTAAACCGGAGGCACCGTGCTCTTGAAGCGCACGGTGACGTCCATGGCGGCGTTGGCTCTGTCCACCGTGGCGTTCACCACGGTGGCCTCCCCCACCATGCTCCTGAGGGCAGGCTCTCCGCCCAGGCAGGAGAACATATCAAAAAAAGCTACTTCCGGTGGCATATCTTCGTCCTTTTCCGATGAATAGTGCTGAAATTACGTGTCAAGGTCCGCCCGTATCATGGCCATGAGCTCGTCGAGGACCGCGTCCTCGCCGACCTTTTTGACTATCTTTCCCTTCTTGAACAGGATGCCCACGCCCCTGCCTCCGGCGATGCCGTAATCGGCCTCCTTCGCCTCTCCGGGGCCGTTGACCACGCAGCCCATTATAGCCACGGTGAGGTCCCTGTTGAGTCCCTTGAGCCGTTTTTCCGCCTCGTCGGCAAGGGAGAAAAGATCTATCTCGCAGCGGCCGCAGGTGGGACAGGAAATTATCCTTACGCCGCCGGTGCGCAGTCCCGCCGCCCTGAGTATCTCGATGCCGGCCCGCACCTCCTCCTCGGGAGGGGCGGTGAGCGATACCCGCAGGGTGTCGCCGATGCCGTCCAGCAGGAGGGCGCCGATGCCCATGGCGCTTTTTATGAGGCCCCCGTAGGCTGTGCCGGTGTGGGTGATGCCCAGGTGCAGGGGGTAGTCGAACATCTCACGGGCCATGCGGTAGGCCGCCACGGTGGTGGGCACGTCCGCCGCCTTCATGGAGACGGCTATGTCCTCAAAACCGTACCGCTCCAGCAGTCTTGCGTGGTACAGCGCGCTCTCGCACATGGCCTCAGGCGTGGCGGCGCCGTATTTCGCGAGGATGTGCTTTTCAATGCTGCCGCCGTTGACGCCGATGCGGATGGGTATGCCGCGCTTTCCGCACTCGTCGGCCACGGCTCTGACTCTGTCGTCGCTGCCGATGTTGCCGGGGTTTATGCGTATCTTGTCCACGCCCCGGGCCGCCGCCTCCAGCGCAAGGCGGTAGTCGAAGTGGATGTCCGCCACGATGGGGATATCCACCCTCTCCTTTATGTCGCTTATTGCCCTGGCCGCCGCCATGTCAGGCACGGCCACGCGCACTATGTCGCACCCGGCCGTCTTAAGGCTTATTATCTGGCTGACGGTGGCCTCCACGTCGTCGGTGCGGGTGTTGGTCATGGACTGCACGGTGACGGGAGCGCCGCCCCCTATCTCCACGCCGCCCACGGTTATCTTTCTCGTCATGGCAAACCTCTCTACCTGATTATCCTTGCTATGTCGTTGAACATGACGTAGGCCATCAGTCCCAGCAGCAGCACGAGTCCCGCCGCGTGAACGTAGCCCTCCACTCTGGAGGAAAGGCGGCGGTGGGTCAGCTTCTCGAAGACCACGCCCACTATCAGCAGGAATATCCTGCCGCCGTCAAGGCCCGGGATGGGCAGCATGTTCATCACCGCCAGGTTCACGGCGATGAAGGCGCACAGATAGGCGATGTTGGCGGCCGCGTCCGACGCGGTCTCGGACGCCTCTCCCACCTCGGATATGGTGGTGACTATGCCCACGGGGCCTGACAGGTCCTTCACCCCCGCCCTGCCGGTGAACAGGTCAGAAAGTCCGATGCGCACCATGCGCACGAAGTTGAGGGTGGTCAGCGCGTCGAAGCGCAGCTTCTGGCCGAAGGTGGCCTCGATAACGTTGAAGTCGAGGCCGTATCTGTACGTCTCCTGCCCGTTCTCGATATAGGTCTCGGGCCGGAGAGCGTAGTTCTCAAGGGTAAGGATCTGCCCGTCACGGCGCAGCTTCACCGTTACGGTGCCGTCGGAGCGGGACATGAAGGTGGAGAAGTCGCCGGTGTAGTTTATCCGCTCCCCGTCCACGGACAGTATGGTGTCTCCGGGCATGATGCCCTGCTCGCCGCCGTACTTGAAGCCGTCCACCGTGGCCGCCACGGTGTTGCCGCCGAAGCCGGTGGCGGAGGAGTAGATTATCGCCACCACTATAAAGCCGGTCAGCAGGTTCATGAAGGAGCCCGCCACCAGGATGAGTATCTTTTTCAGCGGGTTCTGGCTGGTGAAGGCCCGGGGGTCCCCGGTCTCCTCGTCCTCCCCCTCCATGGCGCAGAAGCCGCCAAGAGGCAGGACCCGCAGGGAATACAGCGTTTCGCCCCGCTGCTTTTTGAACAGCGCCGGGCCCATACCCACGGCGAACTCGTTCACCTTCACGCCGCACAGCTTCGCCACGGTGAAGTGGCCCAGCTCGTGGGTGGTGATGAGTATGCCGAAGGCAAGTATTGCAATTATGATGTATATCGCCATTTAGTCGTATCGTCTCCTGATAAATTCCCGGGCCTCAGCATCCCGGGCGAGGGTATCTTCAATGGTGTCGGCGCTCCCGGCGCCCAGGGCCGCCACGGCCTGTGCCACGGCGTCATAGATCCCGGGAAAGCTCAGCTTTTTCCTCAGAAACAGCTCCACGGCCACCTCGTTGGCGGCGTTCATCACCGCCGGGGCCGCGTCGGTGCGTCCCGCCGTTTCCAGCGCCAGGCGCAGACAGGGGAACGCGTCAAGGTCCGGGTCGAAGAAGGTCATTCCGCCGATGTCGGCGAAATCCGGCTCCGCCGCCAGGGACGGCAGTCTGCGCGGATACGTCAGAGCGTACTGTATGGGCGTGCGCATGTCCGGCGTGCCCAGCTGGGCGATGACGGTATTGTCGCAGAACTGCACCATGGAGTGGATGATGCTCTGGCGGTGGACCACCACCTTTATCATCTCCGGCGTCACGGAAAAAAGGTGCATGGCCTCGATGACCTCGAGGCCCTTGTTCATCATGGTGGCGGAGTCTATCGTTATCTTCGCCCCCATGGTCCAGTTGGGGTGCTTCAGCGCCTGCTCCGGCGTTATGTCAACCATATCCTCCCGCTTCATGCCGAAGAAGGGTCCGCCGGAGGCGGTGAGGAGGATGCGCTTCACCTCGTTTTTTCTTCCTCCGGCCATGGACTGGAATATGGCGGAGTGCTCGGAGTCCACGGGGATAACCTCCGCCCCGTGCTCCCGGGCGGCGGCCATGACGATATGACCGGCGCACACCAGGGTCTCCTTGTTGGCGAGGGCTATGCGTTTTTTCTCTTTTATGGCGGCCATGGTGGGCAGGAGCCCGGCGGTGCCCATGATGGCGGTGACCACGGTGTCCCCCGCCACGGCGGCCTCCTCCAGTCCGCCCTCGCCGGACAGCACCCGTACGGGCGTGTCGGCCAGCGCCGTTTTCAGTTCGGCGGCCTCCGCGTCGCCCGGGACGGCCACTATCCCGGGGCGGAACCGTCTTGCCTGCTCCTCCAGGAGCCTGACGTTCCTGTTGCCGGTGATGGCGCTCACCGTCAGGCCCAGATGGGCGGCGCACTCCAGCGTCTGGGTGCCGATGGAGCCGGTGGAGCCCAGAACGGATATTTTCCTCTTAATAATATCTTCCATAGCGCGAATATTATGCCTTAAAGGTTCTCAAAGGCGGGCAGCACCTTCAGAAGGAGATATACCAGCGGGCCGGTGAATATCATGCTGTCCAGCCGGTCCAGCACGCCGCCGTGACCGGGAAGGAGCTTGCCGTAATCCTTTATGCCGCACTGCCGCTTGATCACGGAGAAGGCCAGGTCGCCCAGCTGGGTCGTCACGTTGCCCAGCACCGCGTACAGCACCAGCAGGCAGTAATCCACCGCCTCGTGATGTACGGCGGAGTAGATCAGTCCGAAGACGATGATGCCGATTATCCCGGCGATAAAGCTGCCGATAAAGCCCTCCACGGACTTGTTGGGGCTTGCCTTGAGCACGCCCTTGTGCTTACCGAGAAGCACGCCGCCGAAGTAGCCGCCGGAATCGCTCACGGCGGTGATGACGAAGGCCATTATGATGAGATGGGGCCCCTTGTTGAGAAGGTCGATGTTCACCAGCGCCGTAAGGCACACGGGCACCAGAAGGCCCCCGAAGAAGCAGGCGAAGACCGTGCCCTCGGGTATCTGCCCCGGATGACCGTAGGAGAACACCGCCTCGGCAAAGACGGTCACCATCAGGAACGTCATGCACACGCGAAGGACCGTCTCCTCCGCGCCGAAGTATGCCCCGACGGGCACGGCGGCGGCGGTGAGCATGGTCCATACGTACAGCCTTTTCGTTCCTTTCCAGCCCACTGCCCGCAGAAGCTCGAAGGCCCCCACGGCGGCGCAGACCGCCACCAGGACGGCGAACACCGCGGGCGGCAGCAGGAACAGGACGGCCAGAAGCCCCCCTATCAGTATCGCGGCAACGATAACTCTCGTCTTAAGCATTTGTATCACCTTGATTTTGTCGTTATGGGAAAAGCTCATTTCACGCCGCCGTAGCGGCGCTCTCTGCCACGGTAGAACTCTATCGCGTTCTCCACGTCCCTGCCGGTCATGTCGGGCCAGAGGGTGTCGGTGAAGTACAGCTCGGCGTATGCCGCCTGCCAAAGCAGGAAGTTTGAAAGGCGTTTTTCGCCCCCAGAGCGGATTATCAGGTCCGGGTCCGGCACGCCAGCGGAGTAGAGATACCGGGAGAACTCCTCCTCTGTAGGGGTCTTGCCGGGGTTTTCCGCGGCCCAGCGCCCGGCGGCCCGGACTATCTCGTCCCGTCCGCCGTAATTGATGCACACGTTGACCTGCATGCCCGTCACCCGCCGGGATATCTCGTCCGTCTCGGTGATGAGGCGGCGTTGCTCTTCGGAAAGCCCCTGAACGTCGCCGAACACGCGAAGGCGGATGCCGTCTTTCTCCATGCTCTCCACCGCCTCCCGGAGATATTTCACCAGAAGGCCCATGATGGCCCCCACCTCTTCCTTCGAGCGGGACCAGTTCTCCGTGGAGAAGGCGTAGACGGTCAGATATTCTATGCCGATATCCTTGCAGTAAGTGGCGATGCGGCGGAAGGTCTCCGCCCCGGCGGCGTGGCCGGCGGTACGGGGCAGGCCCCGTTTTCTCGCCCAGCGGCCGTTGCCGTCCATGATCATGGCAATATGGCGGGGCAGGCCGTTTCGCTGCGGCCTGCCTGCCTCGATATTCTGTGCCAACGCGTCAGATCTCCTCCAGCTCTTTTTCCTTGGCGGCGGTGATGCTGTCCACATCCTTTATAAAATCGTCGGTCATCTTCTGGATGTCCTTCTCCACGATCTTATAGTCGTCCTCGGTTATCTCGCTGGCCTTCTGCTGCTTCTTGAACTTCTCAACGGCGTCTCTGCGGATATTGCGGATGGCCACCTTGGCCTCCTCGCCGTACTTCCTCACCTGCTTGATCAGGTCCTTGCGGCGCTCCTCGGTGAGCTGGGGGAATACCAGGCGGATCACCCTGCCGTCGTTCTGGGGATTGATGCCCAGATCGGAGGCCTGGATGGCCTTTTCGATATTCTTCAGGGCGGTGGCGTCCCAGGGCTGGATTATCAGGGTCCTGGGGTCGGGAGAGGCGATGGAGCCGATCTGATTGATGGGCGTGGGAGATCCGTAGTAGTCCACGCGGATCTGGTCCAGCACGGCGGCGTTGGCTCTGCCCGCTCTGACGGAGCTGAACTCGCTCTGGAGGGCCTCCAGGGTCTTTTTCATTCTGCTTACAAAAGTCACGTAGGCTTCGTCTTCAGTGTACATATATCGTACCTCCTTGTATATTGTCGCAAGTAACTGGGAAAGAAAAGTATTCCATAAGTTTAACCCAGAGTGTTCAAATCGTTCTATGATATTTACTTTATAGTGGTTCCGATCTTTTCGCCGGTGATGACCTTTAGTATGTTCTCGGGCCTGGAAAGTCCGAAGAGCTCGACGGGCAGATTGTTGTCCATGGCAAGGGCAGTGGCTGTCAGGTCGATGACCATCAGCTTTTTCTCCAGCATCTCGCCGTAGGATATCTCCGTATAGCGCTTTGCGTCCGGGTTTTTC
>JAEETR010000079.1 GCA_016286595.1 Oscillospiraceae bacterium
CTTTATCCCATCGGGGAGAACGAGTTCGGCTGCAAAGGCGGTATGCTCAAGTTGACTTTCGGCGAAGGCTGCGTGACCATCGGCGACCTGACCTGCAAAAAGCTGAATTGAAAATACGCCGGGACCCCCTCGGAAGAGGGGGTCCCGGCGCTATTGAGGAGAAACAGGATGACAGTCGAGTTTCCGGAGATCAGTAGTGGATGGCCTGGGATCGGCGCTTGATGTCCGCCTCTTCCGGCGTGGGGGCAGTGTGCTGCAGGATGCCGGGGTCGACCACGTCCAGATGATGGATCTTCAGGAAGGAGATCAGCATGACTACGGACACGGCGCAGCAGATAAGGTCCGCGGCGGGCGTGGCCCACACGATGGAGGACACGGGAAGCACGGCCACAAGGATGAACATCATGGGAATATCCACTATGCCCTTGCGCAGCAGTGCAAGCAGCAGGCTCTGCCCGCCCCGGCCCACCGCCTGGAAGAAGGATATGAGCATATAGGCACAGGCGGAGAAGGGAGCACCGAGGGACAGTATCTTCAGGAAACGCACGCCGTACTCGTGGGGCGCGGTGCCGCTGTCGATGAATATGCCTACCAGCGCCGGGGCGAAGATGAGATTTGCCGTCATACACAGGCAGGACAGCGCCACGGCGGTGCTCAGACCCGTCAGCACCGATGCCCTCATGCGCCTGTGATTGCCGGAGGCGTAGTTGTAGGCGATGAGCGGCAGCACCCCCTGGGAAAGACCGCGGACGATGCAGTGGGCAAGCATGTTCACCTTTTTGGCCACGCCCACGCCGGCCTGCACCACGGTGCCGGCCACGGATATAAGATTGTCGAGGATGGCGTAGGATACGTTCTCGCACAGGGTCATAAGGCAGGCGGGGCCGCCGGTAACGGCCACCTCCTTCGGTATGCCCCCGGTGAACGAGCGGCGGGAAAGCCTCGCCGACAGCACCGTATCGCCCCGGAAGCGCAGGATAACCACGATGAAATATACCATGGCGGCGACGTTTGAAATGCCGGTGGCGATGGCGGCGCCCAGCACCTCTCTGCCGGGCTTGAGGATGCGGAACATGAACAGGGGATCCAGCGCTATGTTCAGCACGCCGCCCCCGGCGATGCCGACACCCGCCAGGAAGGACCGGCCCTCGGAGCGCAGCAGGTGGGCCAGCAGATTGTTCATGGCAGTGGGTACGCCGCAAATCACCACCGTCACCGTCAGATAGGAGCTGGCCAGCGGATGGACGGAGACGTCCCGGCCGCCCAGCAGATCCACGAAGGCGTTCAAGAATATGAGGCAGCCCAGGGAGTAGACCGCCGCCAGAGCGCAGCAGCCCCAGACGGCGAAGGCCGACGTGTCGGAGGCCCGCCGGGTCTCCCTCCGGCCGAGACAGCGGGAGATTACCCCCGCGCCGCCCACGCCGAAGAGGTTGGAGATGGCGGAAAGGAACATGAAGGCGGGCATGCACACCGTCACGGCGGTGAGCATGGCGGTCGAGTCGGTCATGCCGACGAAATAGGTGTCGGCCATGTTGTAGATCACGAGGATCATCTGTCCGATCACCGACGGCAGCGCCAGCCGCACCACGGCGGAAAATACGGAGTTTTCCTCGAAGAGCCGTCTGTTGTCCTTCAACCCGTTCACCTCCCCGGCCGGAGCCGTCACAATAATAACGAAAGGCCCTGGCGCGGCACCGGCTTTCTTATCGAAAGCGACAAATAAGCGCAGTTTCCGCAAAGGGCTTCTTGTTTTTTATAAATCCTATGTTATACTGAAAGAAAATAAAATCAAATTATGATTTATTAGAAAATCATAAAATTAAGGAATGATATTTATGATAAGCGCAAAAATGGAGACTTTGCTTGCGGTCGTGGAATATCAGAGCTTTACCCGGGCGGCGGAGGCGCTGTCCCTCACGCAGCCCGCTGTGAGCCACCACATCAGCCAGCTGGAGGAAGAACTGGGCGCGCCCCTGTTCATCCGGGGCAAGGGGTGGATAAAACTGACCCCTGAAGGCGAAATCGCGGTCAAATATGCCCGGCGGATAAAGGCGCAGTACGTCAATCTGCTGTCCGAGCTGGAGAACGCCGAGAAGAACGTGTCCCAGCTGCGCGTGGGCATAACGCACACGGCGGAGAGCAACCTCGTTGCGGAGGTCCTTGCAAAATGCTCCAACAAAAATCATAATCTGAATATTACGATATATACCGATACAATAAGAAATCTTTATGAAAAGCTGGAGAATTACGAGATAGATCTGGCCATCGCCGAGGGCACGCCCCACAATCCGGATCTCCATTCCCTCATGCTGGACACGGACTATCTGGTGTGCGTTATGAGCATAAACAATCCTCTTTGCAGGCACGCCATGGTCACCCTGTCGGAGCTTAAAAAGGAACAGCTAATCCTCCGGCTGCCGTCCTCCGCCACGAGAGAGCTCTTCGAGTCCACCCTCATGAGCATCGGGGACAGCATAGCCAGCTTCAACGTGATCATCGAGGTGGACAACATCGCCACCATAAAGGACCTCATCCGCAAGGACATGGGCGTGTCCATTCTGCCCCGCAGCGCCTGCATGGATGAGCTGAGCAAGGGCAAGATCGCCGCGCTGCCCATAGAGAACCTGTCCATGGCCCGGGAGACGAAAGTGATCTACCACAAGGACTTCGCGTATATGGACATCCTACAGAACATCATACAGACCTACCAGCAGACGGCGAAGCTGTACCACGGGTGAGGGCGGAGATATGGAAAAGATGAAGAGACTCGGAATTTACGTCCACATCCCCTTCTGCCGCAGCAAGTGCGCCTACTGCGATTTCTACTCGCTGGCAGGCCGGGACAACATGATGGACATGTATCAGAAGGCACTGATCAGCCACATCAGGGAGTCCTCCTCCCAGCTCAGGGGCTACGTGGCCGACACGGTTTATTTCGGCGGCGGCACCCCCAGCTATTACGGGGCAAGACGGCTTATAGATATTCTGGAAGCCCTGAAAAAATACGCCAACGTGCTGGTGGAGGGGGAGATAACCCTGGAGGCCAACCCCGACTCCGTCAGCCGTCAGGATCTGTCAAAGCTGCGCAGGGCCGGCTTCAACCGCATATCCATCGGCGCGCAGTGCGCCAACGACGGCATCCTGAAGAGCATAGGCCGTCCCCACAACTTCGAGCAGGTGGGCGAGGCGGTGAAGAACGCCCGGTCCGCAGGTTTTGAGAACGTGAGTCTCGACCTTATCTACGGCCTTCCGTCCCAGACGAAGGAGGACTGGGCCGACACGCTGACCCGGACCGTGGCCCTCAAGCCGGACCATCTGTCCTGTTACGGCCTGACCATCGAGCCGGGCACCGCGCTCTACCCCTACCGGGAGGCGCCTTACATACCCGACGCCGACGCACAGGCGGATATGTATCTGTACATGACCGAGGCGCTGGAGCGCTACGGCTACCGCCAGTACGAGATATCCAACTTCGCCAAGAGGGACCGGGAGAGCCGGCACAATCTGAAATACTGGACCGGCGGGGAGTACATGGGCTTCGGCGCCGCCGCCCACTCCTACGTAGACGGCCGCCGCTTCGCCATGGTGGCCGACGTGGAGGCGTACAGCAAGGGCGTTCTCAACGGCTCCGGCGTGGTGTCGCAGCTGGAAAACATAACCGATTTCGAGCAGGCGGGGGAGTATCTGATGCTGGGCCTGCGCACCGTGCGGGGCATATCCGAGGCGGAGTACAAGGACATTTTCCCCTGCAGCTTCGACGATGCCGCCGCCCTGATGGACTCCTACGTGCGGCAGGGCTGGATGAGAAAGACCGACGACCGCTGGAGCTTCACGCCGAAGGGCTTCCTGGTGTCAAACACCCTGATCGGCTCCATTATCGACTGTCAGACCACGGCCCGCATGCGCATAGTCTCCCCCGACACGGTGAGCGACAGCGACGAGGACCAGATAAGTCTTTTCGGAGGAGAGCAGGAGAGCATGACGCTTTTCCGCGGGCTGTAACGTTTTTTTACTATCTGTGAGAAAAATTCATAAAAATGTAATTGCATTTTTCGCCCGGGTAACATATTATAAATACCTGACGATATAATCCCCGCCGTGTTGTCTGCGGCGGGGTGACCATACAGAAAGATCAGAGAAAGGCGGCACAGAGCCTTGGCAAGAACATCAGCAAAGCACGCAAAGAGGTCCCGCAGCGGACCCAGAATATTTATAGGAGTCGTATCGGTTTTCGTTGTGGCGATCCTCGTCACCGTGGCGGTCTGCGCCGACAGCTTTTTCGGCAAAAATAACACCGATACCGGCACCGGCACAGAGCCCTCGGCGAGCGGCGCTCCCGCCGACGGCGTCATATTCCCCAACGTGTCCGTCATGGGCGTGGACGTGGGCGGCATGACCCGGGAGCAGGCGGTGGCCGCGCTGGAGGAGTCCGGCGTGTTCAGCACCGCCGACAGATCCATCACCGTGGAACTGACCGACGCCGTTTCCGTGAAGGTCGTGGGCATCAACAACTCCGAGGAGCTTGACAAGGCCGTGGATTCCGCCATGGCGGTGGGCAAGTCCGGCGGAAAGATAGCCCAGAAGATAGCCTACGCGAAGGCGAAGAAGAACGCCACCGAGATATCCGCCGCCGAAATGGGCCTTTTCGATGAGGCCGCGGTCCGCGCGGACATCTCCGCCGCCGCCGCGAAGGTCACCAGAAACGCCAGCACCAGCTCCTACACCGTGGACGATACGAAGATACTCGTCACCAAGGGGATGGGCTCCGTCAAGGTGGACGAGAACGCCATCTACAACTATATCGATTCCACCTTCAGAGCCGGATTCGAGGGCGACCTGGTATGCAGGGATTTCCGCATAGTGCCCGACAGCGCCGAGACGATCCCCGCCCCGGATTTCCAGAAGATATACGACGAGGTCTACGTGGCCCCCGTCGACGCTGAGTTCGACACCTCGACCATGAGCATCAAGCACGCCGTCACCGGCGTCAGCTTCGACGTTGACTCGGCAAAGACAAAATTCACCAGCGCGGCCCCCGGCAGCACCATGAGCGTGGACCTCATATTCACCGCTCCCCAGGTGACCGACGAGGACGTGTCCGCGATGCTCTTCCGGGATAAGCTTTCCGAGAAGACCACCACCATGTACACCAGCACCAACGCCCGCATAAACAACATCTCTCTGGCGGCGGCGGCCATAAACGGCACCATCCTCAACCCCGGCGAGACCTTCTCCTTCAACGGCGTGGTGGGCAAGCGCACCGCCGAAAAGGGATATCAGTACGCCGGCGCCTACGTGGGCGGCCAGGACGTGCCCCAGATAGGCGGCGGTATCTGCCAGTGCTCCAGCACCGTGTACTACTGCGCCCTGAAAGCCAACTGTGAGATCGTAAGCCGATCCAACCATATGTTCGCCATAGCCTACCTGCCCCTGAGCCTCGACGCCACCGTCGACTGGGGCAACATAGACTTCAAGTTCAAAAACTCCAGAGATTACCCCATCCGCATCGACGCCGGCGTCACCGGCAAGGAGCTGACCGTGGAGATATGGGGCACCAACTCCACCGGAGAGTACGTGGAGCTCCAGTCCGTCTGCCTCGAGACCATCCCCTTTGAGACGGTGGAGGAGATAGACGAGACCCTGGCCCCGGGCCAGCAGGAGAAGAAGGTATCCGGCCACACCGGCTACATCTCCGAGGCATACAAGCTGCTGTACGCGGCGGACGGCACTCTCATCAGCAAGACCAAGATATCCCACGACGTGTACAAGGCCGGCAACAAGATCATCCGCGTCGGTCCCACGCCCGAGGATCAGCCCGTGGACGGCGGCACCACCACCGATCCCACCCCGACACCGGGTCCCGACAACGGCGGCACCACCGAGCCCGCCCCGACTCCCGGCCCCGACGACGGAGGCACCGCCGATCCCACCCCGGCGCCCGGTCCCGACGACGGCGGCACTGCCGAACCCGATCCCACTCCGACCCCCGATCCCGGTACCGGCGGCGGTGAGGGCAGCGGCGATTCCGGCGATTACGCCGACGATACCGCCGAGGGCTACGGCGACGGCGAGGGCACCGAGCCCGCCCCTGCCGAAGGCGGCGGAAACTGATAACGTACATTAAACGGGGGCTCCCCAGCCGGAGCCCCCGTTTCCGCAATCAAAAAAAGAAGAGGGAGAAGCTATATGGCGTACAAAACGGATATTGAGATCGCGCAGGAATGTCATATGAAGCCCATCGGGGAGATAGCGTCCCTTCTGGGTATAGACGAGCAGTACGTGGAGCAGTACGGCCGGTATAAGGCGAAAATAGACCCGGCGATCCTCTCCGGCGCCGGCAAGAACGGAAAGCTGGTGCTGGTCACGGCCATAACCCCCACCCCCGCCGGCGAGGGCAAGACCACCACTACCGTGGGCCTGGCCGACGGTCTGCGCCACATCGGCAAGAGATCCGTGGCAGCCCTTCGGGAGCCCTCTCTCGGTCCGGTGTTCGGCGTCAAGGGCGGCGCCGCCGGCGGCGGCTACGCTCAGGTGGTGCCCATGGAGGATATCAATCTCCACTTCACCGGCGATTTCCACGCCATCGGCGCGGCCAACAACCTGCTGGCCGCCATGATAGACAACCATATCCAGCAGGGCAACGCCCTGAACATAGACCCCCGCCGCATCACCTGGAAGCGGTGCGTGGACATGAACGACCGGCAGCTGCGCTTCGTTATCGACGGTCTGGGCGGCAGGTCCAACGGCGTGCCCAGAGAGGACGGCTTTGACATAACCGTGGCCTCCGAGGTCATGGCGGTGTTCTGCCTGTCCAACGACCTGGCCGACCTGAAGGCCCGCCTGGCCCGCATCATCGTGGGATACACCTACGACGGAAAGCCCGTCACGGCCGGAGACCTGAAGGCCGTGGGCGCCATGACCGCCCTGCTGAAAGACGCCGTGAAGCCCAATCTGGTGCAGACCCTGGAGGGTACTCCCGCCTTCGTCCACGGCGGCCCCTTCGCCAACATAGCCCACGGCTGCAACTCGGTCATCGCCACCCGCATGGCATTGCGTCTGGGCGAGTACGCCGTCACCGAGGCCGGCTTCGGCGCCGACCTGGGCGCCGAGAAGTTCCTGGACATCAAGTGCCGGGCCGCCGGTCTGCGGCCTGACGCCGTGGTGGTGGTAGCCACCGTCCGGGCTCTCAAGATGCACGGCGGCCTGGACAAGAAGGAGCTGGCGGCGGAGGACCTGAAGGCTCTCGAGGCCGGTCTTGCCAATCTGCTGCGCCACGTGAGCAACATAAAGAACGTGTTCAACCTGCCCTGCGTGGTGGCCGTGAACAGGTTCCCCACCGATACCGACGCCGAGGTGAGGCTGGTGGTGGACAAGTGCCGCGAGCTGGGCGTCAACGCCGTGATGTCCACCGTGTGGGCCGACGGCGGCGCCGGCGGCGTGGAGCTGGCAAAAGAGGTCGTGCGGCTGTGCGAGTCCGGCGAGGCCGATATGCACTTCGCCTACGATCCGGAGGACACAATCGAGAAGAAGATAAACGACCTGGCCGTGAAGATCTACGGCGGCAAGGGCGCCGTGTTCACCGCCCAGGCCCGCACCGAGATGCGCACCATCGCCAAGCTGGGACTGGACAGGCTGCCCGTGTGCGTGGCCAAGACCCAGTACAGCTTTTCCGACGACGCGAAGAAGCCGGGCGCGCCTACTGACTTCGAGATCACCGTGCGCAGCGTGAAGATATCCGCGGGAGCCGGATTCGTCGTTGCCCTCACCGGCGACATCATGACCATGCCCGGCCTTCCCAAGGTCCCCTCCGCGGAGAACATCGACGTCACCGACGACGGCAGGATAGTGGGCCTTTTCTGATAGGATATGAAAAGTCCGGAGATGCATTTCTCCGGACTTTTTATTTTTGCCCCTTGACTCTGACGCAGCGTAATAGTTTATACTTCGTTTGTGGGGAGGTGATGAGCGTGCTGACCGTGAAGGAGGTAAGCCGTCTGACCGGCGTGAGCGTGCGGGCGCTGCAGTATTACGACACCATCGGCCTTCTGCCGCCGTCGGAGCGGACGCAGGCGGGTTACCGGCTGTACGATACGGCGGCGCTGGAACGGCTGCAGCAGATAATGCTGTTCCGGGAGATGGAATTCTCGCTGGAGGATATAAAAAAGATAGTGTCATCCCCGGATTTTGACCGGGAAAAGGCGCTGGAGCAGCAGATAGAGCTGCTGTCACTGAGACGGGACCGGCTGGACGGGCTCATCGACCTGGCCCGCAGGATAAAGGATAAGGGAGGCGATAACGTGGAATTCAAGGCGTTCGATAAGGAAAAGCTGGAGGAATACGCCCAAAAGGCGAAGGAGCAGTGGGGCGATACCGACGCGTACAGGCAGTACGAGGAGCGCGGCGCCGCCATGAAAGGGCGGGAAGAGGAGATCGCCGCGGGGCTTATGGACGTTTTCGCCCGCATGGGCGCCATTCGCGGCACGGACCCCGCCGGTGACGCGGCCCGGGCTCTCGTGCAGGAGCTGCGGGACTATATCACCGCTCACTTCTACGACTGTACCCCGGAGATACTGGCGGGACTCGGACAGATGTACGGCGCCGGGGGCGAGATGAGCGGCAATATCGACGCTGCCGGAGGTCCCGGCACGGCGCAGTTCGCCGCCAAGGCCGTGGCGGCCTACGTGAAAAAGCCGTGACCTTCGGAAATAAAAATGCCTGCCCAAAAGGGCAGGCATTTTTATTTTACTCGGATTCCCTCGGCAGCGAGACCACGGTGTAGTCGTGGCCGGTGTGGGGGAGGAACTTCGTCAGCACGTCCGCGGTGTTTATCTTGAGGCTGGCGTCGTTCCGGCAGGGATGGCAGAGGATATATTCCCCCGCCGCCACCTCCGTGTCCAGCAGTATGCGCACGCGGCGGCCGGTATCGAAAAGGGCGCCCATGACGCTGGCGGAGCCGGGGGCGCAGCCCAGCAGCTCCTCCATCTTCTCGCCGGTGCCGAAGCTGAGGCGGGACACGCCCAGCTGGGCCGACAGATACCTGGTCTTGAAGGGCTTGTCGGCGGGTATCATCAGCAGATAAAAGCGCGTCGCCTGCCGGTTGCACAGGAACAGATTCTTGCATATCATCGCGTGCAGGGATTTCTCTATATCCCGGCAGACCTCCATGGTCATGGCGGGCTCGTGGTCCAGCCGCTCAAAGGGGACTTTAAGCGAGTCCAGCAAGGCGTATGTCCGCAGCTCTCTGGCCGTGCGATCC
>JAEETR010000080.1 GCA_016286595.1 Oscillospiraceae bacterium
CTCCAGGGCGTCGCCGCCCCTTTCCAGCAGCTCCTTCATTATGGCCGGGTCCACGTATCTTCCGAAGGTGTCGGTAACGCGGCGCCGCTCACGGGAGGCGCGGATGTAGTTGACGGCCACCGATACGATGAACAGCACCGTCACGAAAAGGGGGACCCACAGCACGTGGAGCACCCAGCCGCCGCGGCGTCCCAGCCAGCAGGCCAGCAGCCACGCGGCGCATATGCCCAGCCACGCGGGGACGGAATGGGACATCTTCCTGTCGAAGAAGAATGCCGCCGCGAGAGCGGATACGATGAACAGCACCGCGAGCTGGAACGTTCTGTTTACCTGCCGGGGGATATTGCCGGCGCGGTAGGCGTCGATCTGGTTGGCCAGGATCTCGATGCCGTACATGGGCGCGGCGTGGTCGATGGCAGTGCGGTATTCGTCCTGCATGCCCGCGGTGTAGGGGCCGATGAGGACTATCTTCCCGGCGAAATAGTCCGGGTCGATCTCACCGTCGATAAGGTCCACGACGGATACCCCGTCGCAGTAGGAGCCGGGTCCGGCGGTGAAGGGCAGGTAGAAGAAGCCCTCTCCGGTGGTGGGCGGATCGGGGTTGGGGGTGACGCCGCTGAACGTGCACCAGCGCTCGTATATGACCCTTGACATGGCCCGCAGAGGGCCTTCGGGGGCGTTGACCCACAGCATGGCGTGGCGGATAACGCCGTCGGAGTCGGCCATGGTGTTGATGTGGCCCGTGTCGGTGACGGCGGCCAGAGCCTCAAAGGGCTCGTCCATGGCAAGTACGCTGCGCCTATCCACGTAGAAATCGTCTCCGGACTCCACGATGGAGCTGCCGAAGGTGGCCATGGATGCCACGACCACGTTGCCGTATTCCCCGCAGACCTCCGTCAGGTACTCATCGGCCCAGGGATCGCCGCTCTCGCCCACGTACAGCACGTCTATGCCTATCACGGCCGGGCAGGCGTCCGGGTCGGAGTTGAGGTATGCTATGGCGTCGGCCATCACGTCCCGGGGCCAGGGCATGGGACCCAGCGCGTCGATGGAGCGCTGGTCCATGCCGATGATGACTATCTCCCCGTCGGTGCCGGAGGCCCGCTGGTACAGCGCGTCGGACACGGTGCCGTCAGCGCCGTCCAGCACGCCCAGAGCCGCCGCCGCCGTGAAGAGCACGGCGGCCAGCAGCGCCGCGGCAGCGCGATAGATTATCTGTCTGGTCTTCATGGTCCGGCGTTATCAGGGATGCTCGGGGGCGTTGCCTGTGAGCGTGCCCTCGCCCTTGACCTGACCGTTGTCCACGAGAATTATGTCGCCGTTGTTGGTGATGGTGCCGTTGTTGGTGATGGTTCCGCTGTTGTTGATGGTGCCCTCGTTTATCAGCGTGTCGTTGATGGTGAGCATGCAGCCGCCGTCGTTGTTTATGGTACCGTAGTTGGTCACGGTACAGTCGGCGATGAACTCACCGGCGTTCCAGAAGGTGCCCACGTAGTCGGGGTCGCCATCGGACTTCTCGATGGTGAAGCTGCTCATGCCGCTGATAAGGCCGCCGCTGTTGTTGAGGGTGGCACCCCACTTTATCGTGATGGAGCCGGTGCCGGAGATACCGCCGCCGCTGCTGGTCGGATCACCCACGTTGAGGGTGGCGCCGGGTCCGATCACCAGCGCGCCGTTGTTGACGATGCTGGTCACGGTGGCGAAGGTGTCGGAGTACCCGTAGATCAGCAGGGAGTGTCCCTCTTCGATGACGTACTCTGCAGCCGTCGGATTGTCATTGGAGGAGACGGCCACCTTGAGGAACTCCACCTCCGCGGCCTCCTCGAAGGAATTTACCAGATAGTAGAAGTCACCGGTAAGGCCGACGGTGGTGTTCTCGGAAAGGGTAACGGCATAGAGCGTGCCGTCGTCAGTCTCTTCACTTTCTGCGATGGCGGTGCCCCAGGAAATGCTGTGCTCGATACAGATGAAGTTATCGTCGAACTGCAGGGTGAACTCGAACATGTTGTCGTCGTTGGCCTGATAGGTGCGGCCGCTGATGAGAGGATACATATCGGTGTTCACCAGGAAGCTGTAGCCGTCGTCATCCTCGGGCAGAGTCACGGTGTAGGGACCGGTGGACTCTTCAGTCCAGGTAGCGGTGTATGTCACAGTGCCGGTGACCACTTCTGCCCACTGGGGACTCCATCCCGCGAAGGTGTAGCCGGTGCGCTCGGGCGTGCCGCCGGAGAAGGAAGGCGTGGCGTCGCCGGGAGCCAGGCTGTCATAGACCTCGTCGGGGAATATCTCCTCGTTGGCAACGCCGTCGGTGTAGGTGACGGAGTAGGCGCCGGTCCAGGTGGCGGTGTATGTCACGGTGCCGGTGACGACCTCAGTCCACTGGGGACTCCATCCCGCGAAGGTGTAGCCGGTGCGCTCGGGCGTACCGCCGGAGAAGGAAGGCGTGGCGTCGCCAACCATGACGGGGTAGGTCTCATCTTCGAATATGACCTGGCCGTCCACACCGTCGGTGTACGTCACGGAGGCGCTGGTCCAAACGGCGGTATAGACCACGGTCTGGGTCACGGTTTCCTGCCACTCGGGGTCCCATCTCTCAAAGACGTGACCGGACCACTGGGGTATGCCGTTCTCGCCGCCGGAGAAGGAGGGGGTGGGATCGCCGCTGGCGAGGTTGCTGTAAACCTCGTCCGGGAAGACGTTGTCGTCAACGCCGTCGGTGTAGGTGACGGAGAAGGTGCTGCTCGGGGGATCCTGAGGATCGGAAGGCTGAGAGGGCTCGGAGGATTCATCCTCCACGTAGTCCTCGAAGACCTGATCGGTGTCGCCGATGCCGTCGTCGCCGCTGCCGATCTCATCGTTCTGGGCGCCGCGCTGCTCCTCGAGGGCTTTTTCCTCCTCCTGAGCGGCCTCGGTCTCCTCCTGACGCCGCTCCCCGGCGGCATTTATCAGATCCTCGGAGTCGAGGTTTTCCACGTCCTCGTCGATGGACTGCTGCAGACTCTCGTCATTGGCGATCTCCTCAAGGGCGATGGCGGGTATATCCTCGGTCCCGATGATGAACTTCTCGGTGTCGGCGTCGGCGGGAGGAGTCTCTTCCTCCACGTAGGACTGTACGCCGTAGCCGCTGGTGAGCTCATATATATCGGTCACGTTGCCCTCGGTGTCGAGGCAGGTGATGATGGCGCGGCCGTGGATGAGGCCCATCTGGGTGGGCTTCACCCAGCCGAAGGAGCCCCGTATGCCGGTGACCATGGTGGAGGTGCGTATCTCCAGACTTTCGGAGGTCTCCAGCGGGGAGGTCACGTTAAAGAACAGGTTGCCCGTCTCCAGAGTAACTTCCAGCTTGCTTCCGGCCTTTTTCACGCTCACCTTGGTGGACACGTCCAGCTTTACGGCCTTGGTGTCGTCCAGAGTGATGTAGGCGGAACCGGCTGAGTCTGTGGAGACCTTGTAGCCGTTGTAAAGGCGCATATTCGACATGGCCTTCACGTCCTTGCCGCTGGCGTTGGTCACCTTTACCGTGCCGGTGGTCTGGCCCAGGCGCACGGTGGTGCCCTTGGACTCGTTCGCCGCCATGGCGGTGATGCTCAGCGACAGCAGCATTACCGCTGCCAGTATTACCGCAATGAATTTTCTCATACTTTTTCCTCCCACGCTTTACTTTTTTCAAACATGTCGAGAATCTCGGGGTCGATGCTGCCCTCCTCAGCCATGGAGTGCAGTATGTCAAGCGCCCTTTCGGGCGGCATGGGCTTCTTGTAGGGCCTGTCCCGGGCGGTCAGCGCCTCGAATACGTCGAGTATGGTCAGCAGGCGCACCTCCGGGGGCAGATCTTCGCCGGTCAGATGCCTGGGATAGCCTTTTCCGTTTATATATTCGTGGTGGGCGGCGGCCCATCCGGGCACGTCGGTATAGCTTCTCGGGAAGCGCACCTTGTCCAGTATGTCTCCCGTCACGGTGACGTGGCTCTCCATGATCTCCCGCTCGGCGGCGGTGAGGGTGCCCTTCCTTACGGAAAGGGACGTATGCTCCGCCTCCGTCAGCCAGGGCAGGGAGGCCCCGTTCTCGTCGGCGTAGGTGCGGGAGGCTATCTCGTCGATGGCGGCGGCGTCCCCGTCGGGGACGAAGCCCGCCGTGTTGACCCGTTCGATGAGCTCTAGCGCCGACGCGCGCAGACGGTCGTTCTCTTCCCGGGCGTCGCCGTCGATGCGGCCCTCCAGCGCGGCGATGCGGTCCAGCAGCGCCATCACCCGGAATCTCTCCCGCACGTCATCCACGGCGGGACCCAGGCGGGTGGCCTTGTCCATGACCTCCAGCGGCACCGCCAGCTTGCCCACGTCGTGGAGCCACACGGAAAGGAGGAAGGTGCGGCGCTTGTCGGTGTCGAAGCGCCAGCCGCTGCCGGTGTCCTCCAGCCAGTCGAGAAAAGCGGAGCCGTAGCGCACCATGTTGCGGGTATGGTTGGCGTTGTATGGGGTGCGGGCGTCGATGGCGGCGGACAGCGCGCCCACAAGGGAGTCCAGCAGGGCGGTGACCTGCTCGGCGTACTGCATATTCGTTATGCTGATGGCCGCCTGGGAGGATATGGCCCTTACCAGCTCCTCCATCTCATCGTCGAAGGCCACGATCTGGCCGGAACCGTCCAGCGCGTTGATGAGCTGCATCACGCCGATCAGGCGGCCGGCGTCGTCGGTCATGGGCATCACCAGCATGCTCTTGGTACGGTAACCGGTCATGGCGTCGTACCGGATGGAACCGGTGAAATCAAAATGCGTGTCGGTGTGCACGTCTTTTACGGATATGCTCTGTCCCGTAATGGCCGCCCAGGCGCACACGTAGCTCTTGTCCATCGGCACCGGCGGCAGGGTAATGGGCCCGTCGTGCCCGCCCTG
Source organism: Oscillospiraceae bacterium (assembly GCA_016286595.1). GTDB lineage: Bacteria > Bacillota > Clostridia > Oscillospirales > Oscillospiraceae > RUG626. The sequence goes on from JAEETR010000080.1 coordinate 4,893, forward strand.
ACGGATGTTCTGGGAGCGGGTCACCATCCTGGTAAAATGGAGCCCGTCGTCCTCCAGCAGATACAGCGTGCCCGCGTCGCACCCGGTCACGTCCATGGCGGTGTCGAGTATATGGGATAAAAGCGCCTCTCTGTCCCGTTCGGAGGACAGCGCAAGGCATATATCTATGAGTTTTTTTGTCTGCTCGGAAGTCACAGCGCCACCTCAGCTCCTTCCCGGGCGAACCGGGCGTCCGGGTTGACCTGCGCCAGCTCCGGCGCGGCGGCGTCAAGCTCGTCGTCGGTCCGGAAGGGGTCGTGGTGGACGATAAGCGTCTGTCTGGCTCCGCAGTAAAGGCCGAACTGTGCCGCGGCCGGCCAGGCGTTGTGGCCGTAATCACTGCGGCACTCCCACTCCTCGGCGCTGTACTGCCCGGCGATGGGCAGCAGGTCGCAGCCGGCGGCAAAGGATGCAAGACGCTCCCGGTTATCCTCGGTGACGGTGCAGTCCGTCATCAGCACCACGCTCCTGCCGCCGCCCTCCAGCCGCAGTACGCTGACGCCGCCGGGGTGACAGCCGTCCTGCATGGTCACGGTGACGCTGCCAAGTTCAAGGCGCTCCGGCAGAACGTGCAGCACAGTCTTTGCCGGCAGCTCGTCCAGATGGACGGGCCACAGAGGGGGGGATATGAGCCGGGCCAGCTCCTCCTCAAGGGTGAAGCCGCTGCGCTCCGCGCCGTAGATGTCCAGCGTACGGCCGGCTCTCATCACGTAAGGGCACAGGGGAAGCCCCATCAGATGGTCGGCGTGGGTGTGGGTGAGTATCAAAGACAGACGGTCAGGAGCCATCACGTCCTCCGGCAGCCGCATAAGGCCGCTGCCCGCGTCGAGGACGACGGTCTGTCCTCCCAGTGTCACAAGGACGCAGGTGGTGGCGCCGCCGTAGCGAACGTGCTCGGGCCCGCTGACGCTCACGCTCCCGCGTACGCCCAGCAGCCTGACCCTGTTGTCCATGAATACACCTCCCGTCCGACAGATACATATAAAAATACACAATGATTTTACCATTAAACGACGGTATAAATCAAGTGTGTGTTGTGCATTATGCGAAAAAACGGGAGTATCGCCGCAGAATCGCGAAACCCGGCCCTCCGGCCCTTGACAAATACCCGGCCGGGGTATATCATATGACCGTGACAGATACCCCTGCGGGGTATAATACAAGCGAGGTGACCGCCATGACCAGCCAGTGCTGCTGCGTGAAAAAGACGAAGGAGCGGGATGAGAAGGAGATAAAGAGCCTTATCAACCGCCTCAGCCGCATAGAGGGGCAGATCCGGGGCATCCGGGGCATGATAGAGAAGGACGCCTACTGCACCGACATCCTGACCCAGTCGGCCGCTGTGGGCGCCGCCATCGACGCCTTCAACCGGGAACTGCTATCGAGCCACATCAGGACCTGCGTGGCCGACGATATCCGCCGGGGAAACGACGAGACGGTGGACGAGCTGCTGGACATCCTCCGCAAGCTGATGAAATAGGAGGGGGAAGGATGGAACAGTATAACGTTACGGGCATGAGCTGCGCCGCCTGTCAGGCCGCCGTGGAGCGGGCCGTAAAGGGCGTGGCCGGCGTCACCGCCTGCTCGGTGAGCCTTCTGACCAACTCCATGGGCGTGGAGGGCACCGCCAGCGAGGCGGACATCATAAAAGCCGTGCAGAACGCGGGCTACGGCGCGTCGAAAAAAGGCGCGGCGAAGGCCTCCGTCCCCGAAGACGACGCCCTTGCCGATCACGAAACGCCGGTACTCAGGCGCCGCCTCATCGTAAGTATCGGATTTCTGCTGGTGCTGATGTACATCTCCATGGGCCACACCATGTGGGGCTGGCCCCTGCCGGGATTCTTCGAGGGCAATCATATCGCCGCGGCGCTGGCGCAGCTGCTGCTGGCCGCCGCCGTGATGGTCATAAACCAGAAATTCTTCATCTCCGGCTTCCGGGGACCCGTACACAGAGCGCCGAATATGGATACGCTGGTGGCCCTGGGCTCCGCCGCGTCCTTTATTTACAGCACCTGCGTACTTTTCGCCATGACCGGCACGCGGATGAGCGCCGACCCCGGCGCCCACGCCATGCCGGACCTGTATTTTGAGTCCGCAGCCATGATACTTGCCCTCATCACCGTGGGCAAGATGCTGGAGGCCAGAAGCAAAGGCAAAACCACCGACGCGCTGAAAAACCTGATGAAGCTTGCGCCGAAGACCGCCGTTGTGGTCCGGGACGGCGCCGAGGTTGAGGTAAATATCGAGGAAGTGGCCGCCGGCGACATATTTGTTGTGCGGCCCGGCGAGAATATCCCCGTGGACGGCGTGGTCACGGAGGGTGAGAGCGCCGTGAACGAGTCAGCCCTCACCGGCGAGAGCATCCCCGTGGACAAGGCCCCGGGGGACACTGTCTCCGCCGCCACGGTGAACCAGTCCGGCTTCCTCAGGTGCCGTGCCACCCGGGTGGGTGAGGACACGACCCTTTCCCAGATTATAAAAATGGTGTCCGACGCCGCCGCCACGAAAGCCCCCATCGCCAAGGTGGCGGACAGGGTATCGGGCGTGTTCGTCCCCGCAGTCATCGCCATCGCCCTGGTGACAACGGTGATATGGCTCGCGCTGGGCAGGGAGATCGGCTTTGCCCTTGCCCGCGGTATATCCGTGCTCGTCATCTCCTGCCCCTGCGCTCTGGGTCTTGCCACGCCGGTGGCCATAATGGTGGGCAACGGCATGGGCGCGAAAAACGGCATCCTCTTCAAGACGGCCGTATCCCTTGAGGAGATGGGCAAAACGCAGATAGTGGCCCTGGACAAGACCGGCACCATCACCGAGGGCGAGCCCCGGGTGACGGATATGATACCTGCGCCCGGCGTCACCACGGAAGAACTGCTGTCCGTCGCCTACGCTCTGGAGAGCAGGAGCGAGCATCCCCTTGCCCGGGCGGTGATAGCCGAGGCGGAGGGGAGAGGTACCGGGCTGCTCCCCGTCAGTCAGTTCCGGGCCGTGGCCGGGAACGGCCTTGCGGCCGTCCTTGACGGAGCGGAGATAACCGGCGGCAACAGGAAATTCATCGGCGCCGCGGCGGACGAGATGGCCGACCGGGCCGACGAGCTGTCCGGGGAGGGGAAGACGCCCCTGTTCTTCCGGCGGGACGGCAGACTGCTGGGCATAATAGCGGTGGCAGACACCATAAAGCCTGACAGTCCCGAGGCCGTGCGTCAGCTGCGGAACATGGGCATCCAGGTGGTCATGCTCACCGGCGACAACAGACGCACCGCCGAGGCCATGGGACGGCAGGCCGGGGTGGACCGGGTCATAGCCGGGGTCCTCCCCGACGGGAAGGAGAGCGTCATCCGCAGCCTGCAGCAGTACGGCAGGGTCACCATGGTGGGCGACGGAATAAACGACGCCCCGGCACTCACCAGGGCGGACATGGGCATAGCCATCGGCGCCGGTACGGACGTGGCGATAGACGCGGCGGACGTGGTGCTGATGAACTCCAGACTGTCGGACGTGCCCGCCGCCATACGCCTCAGCCGCGCCACCCTCAGGAACATACACGAAAACCTCTTCTGGGCGTTCTTCTACAACTCCATCGGCATACCGCTGGCCGCGGGGGCCTTCATCGCTCTCACCGGCTGGCAGATGAACCCCATGTTCGGCGCCGCCGCCATGAGCCTTTCCAGCTTCTGCGTGGTGTCCAACGCCCTGCGTCTCAACCTTTTCAACATCCGTTCGGACAAAAAGGATAAGCGCATCACTCCCGTGACCCTGCCGGAAACGGGGGATGACGATAATAAAAACGAAAACTATATCAAGGAGGAAAATACAATGGAGAAGACCATAACCGTAAACGGCATGATGTGCGAGCACTGCGAGGCCAGAGTCAAGAAGGCTCTCGAGGCCGTGCCCGGCGTGACCGCCGCCGTCACCAGCCACGAGAAGAACAGCGCCGTCCTCACCCTCAACGGTCCCGTGGACGAGGCTGCCCTGAAGGCCGCCGTGGAGGACGCCGGCTACGAGTACGTCGGCTGAATCAGACTAAAAATCGCCCCGGTCCGGTGACCGGGGCGATTTTTATGCGTTTCTGCTCTTTCAGGGGGCCTTTGGACCCCTCCGCTGTTGACTTTATCGCGTTATATGATATATTAAGAGGGAATTAAAAATATGGACAGCCGTCTTAATACCCTTTGGGAAGTGGGGTGCGATTCCCCCGCGAGTCCGTCGCTGTGATGGCGAAGTCCGGTCCCATTTACGTCACTGGCGCAAGCCGGGAAGGCGGGGCCGGGCGCTGACGCCTAAGCCAGAAGACCGATTCGGCCTGTCCGTACAAAAAATGCTGCGGGCACCGGCATTGTACGACTAATCATGGAGACAGGGCGGATAATATCCGTTTCACTCCCTGCTTTGCTGTGCCGTGCGGCGAAGAAGGGAGTTTTTTTATGAACAAAAAGACAAGAACCATCATTATCGCCTGCGCCGTTGTCGCGGTGCTGATCGTGGGCATGCTTCTCATTTGGAAGTTCTGCTCTCCCACCGCCACCAAGGGCACCAAGACCGTGGAAGTCCTCATCACGCACATAGACGGCACCGAGAAGAAGGTCACTCTCAAGACCAAAGCCGAGACCCTGTGGGACGCCATGGAGGAGAAGAAGCTGGTGGAGGGGACTGATTCCGCTTACGGCAAGTGGATCACCGCCGTTGACGGCGAGACCGCCGACGAGTCCAAGGGTCAGTACTGGATGTTCACCAAGGACGGCGAATGGGTCGATACCGCATGCGACGGCACCTATATAGCCGACGGCGAGCACTATGAGTTCTACGTCCTCGTCTACTGAGCATAAGGGCCTGACACCCAGGGAGATAGTGATCCTGGCCATGATGGCTGCTCTGATGATGGGCGGCAAGGTGGTCATGGCGTCGCTGCCCAATATAGAGCCGGTGTCCCTGCTCATAATAGTGGGGACGCTGGTGTTCGGGAAGAAATATCTCTGTTCCGTGGTCATCTACGTGGTGCTGGAGGGACTCATCTACGGCTTCGGACTGTGGTGGTTCTGCTATCTTTACGTGTGGCCGGTGCTTCTCATAGCGACGCTCATCTTCAAGCGCTTCCGCTCCTACGCGGTGCTTGCGGTCATGTCGGCGGTGTTCGGCCTGGCCTTCGGCGCGCTGTGCGCCATATTCTTCGCCGTGGCCGGCGGACCCTTCTCCGGCTTTTCAAGCTGGGTCGCGGGCATACCCTACGACGTCGCGCACTGCGTCGGCAACGGCGTGCTGGCGGCGGCGCTGCTCAGACCCCTGCACAAGCTCCTTGCCCGGTGCGCCGGCGTTCCGCTGTGGCCGGAACGGCCGGAAGAAGGGGAGAAGAGCGGGACGGAATAATGTCTTTACGAAAAAAGCGGCCCGCCTGTCGGCGGACCGCTTTTGATTATTCTCGTTTTTATGAGGCAATGCGCTTTGCTCCGAACCACACGCCCATGTAGTAGGAACTTGTGAGGCTGGAGATGATGACTCCGGTATCGGAGGTGGAGGCGTGGATGAACTCGTTGTCGCCTATGTAGATGCCCACGTGGGTGACGGAGTAGCCGTTTGAGGAGAAGAACACCAGATCGCCGGGCTGCAGCTCAGCCTTGGCAACCTTGATGCCGTCATTCTTGTACTGCTGGGAGGCGGTACGGGAGAGCTTGTAGCCGAACTGGCCGTACACGTAGTACACCAGGCCGGAGCAGTCAAAGCCGCTGGAAGGGGACTCGGCGCCGTAGATGTACCGGTAACCCAGGAACTTCTGGGCATAGGCCGCTAC
>JAEETR010000081.1 GCA_016286595.1 Oscillospiraceae bacterium
CCTCCTCACGGCATTGTTTTATCGCAAAATCTCCTGAAATTCAAGCAACTTCCCGTTGCCCCCGGCGACGGCGTATTGCCATGTGCGACGGCAGTGAGCCGGATTTCGCAGCAATTATTCAGTTTTCAGTAAAAACCCTGTCGGCGATTAATGAATATTAAGACTGAAAACTGAAGAATAATAGAAAGCGAAAATCCTGTCACTTACGCGACAAGATTTTCGCTTTGGCGGAGGCGGTGGGATTCGAACCCACGAGCCCTTGCGGGCTACCTGATTTCGAGTCAGGGCCGTTATGACCTCTTCGATACACCTCCGTGTGCAATATTGATTTTTCGCACATGTTAGGATACACGATTCGGTCATGTTTGTCAATCCGGGCGTTCACCTGTTCAGGAGCCACACAGCGCCGTTGAGGTACGCCGCGAAGGTGAGCCACAGCAGATACGGAATCTGCAGATTTCCCGCAGTCCTGTCCACCCTGCGAAACGCAAGTATCATAACCAGCACGAGCAGCCACAGTCCGGCCAGCCACACCAGTGCGAAGCCGTAAAGCCGCATATTGAAGAATATAACACTCCACAAAAAGTTCACGCCCAGCTGGATGAGATATATCTCCCTGCATATCTTCCGCCCCTCCGGGTCGCCGGTCAGACTTATCCTCGCCATGCCCACGCCCATCAGAAGGTACAGCACTCCCCACGCTATGGGAAACGCCGCGCCCGGCGGCGAAAGCGCAGGCTTGACCGCCTGCTCCTGATATGCCTTCATGCCGTCCTTTGTCAAAAAAGCCGACAGCGCCCCTGCAGCCTCGGTGAAAACGATCCAGAACGCGTATTTTCCGACCTTGTCCTTTTCCATGGCAGCGTCCTCCTTTATCCTTTACGTTAGGATATGCCGGAAAGGGGCCGGTTTATGCGCAAAAATACCCGGGCGGCGGCCCGGGTATTCCGAAGGCTTATATGACGTAATCGTCGCCGGCGTCGTGCTGCCGGTCTACAAGATCCTGCAGCGTTATACCGTCCAGATACTCGTTTATCACCCTGTTCAGCCCCTGCCACACCGGAAGCGTGGCACAGTCGCCGCTGCGCTCGCACTCCTCCGGGTTCGCGGCGCAGTACACGGGGGCCAGGTCTCCCTCCGTCAGGCGCAGTATCTCCCCCACCGTGTACTTATCGGGGGTGCGGGCAAGCATATATCCGCCCTGGGCGCCCCGGTTCGTGCGGAGAACGTCAGTTTTGTTGAACACGGGGATTATCTGCTCGAGATACTTCTTCGATATGTTCTGCCGCCGGGCAATATCCCTGAGGGACACGAAGCCGCCGTTTCTGTGCTGGGCCAGGTCCACCAGCATCCGCAGGGCGTAACGCCCCTTCGTTGATATCTTCATCGGATCACCCCCGTTTGATATCCTAATATTACCATATACTTAATAGGCGTTCAACCCTAATATATAGACAAGCGCGAAAGATGATGATAAAATGTATATATCTTGAAAAGGAGGCGTGATACCATGGATATCAAGGCCAAGATAGAGGAACTCATCGAGAAGATAAAGTCCGACGGCGCTCTGCAGGAGAAGTTCAAGAAGGACCCCGTCTCCACCGTGGAGGAGCTGGCGGGCGTGGACCTGCCCAAGGACCAGATAGACAGCGTTATCAGCGGCATCAAGGCCAAGCTCAAGCTGGACGAGTCCGGCATAATGGACAAGCTGGGCGGTCTCTTCGGCAAAAAATAAGTCATACCCGCGTGCGGGGCTGCTCTTCCGGCAGTCCCGCATTTATTATATATCCCCTTTGCTTTTCCTCTGTTTTTCTGTATAATCAAATAGTAAACGCACAACTCATAAGGAGGTATCCCTATGAAGAAAAGAATTGCCGCGCTGCTCCTGGCCGCGGTGCTGCTGTGCGCCGCACTGCCCATATCTGCAGGTGCCCTGCCCAACGGCTGGTGGCCCGTGTGGTCCGCATATCAGACCGCTCTGGAAAGCGGCGACGAGGACGCCATCCTGGCCGCCGGAGACAAGGTGATACAGTTCTATTCCGGCAAAGCCCTGGACAACGACGTGGCCAACCAGCTGTACATGGTCTATTTCACAAGGCTGGACAATCTCATGTTCGAGAACCGCAGCGATTACGACGCGGCCATCAACAACTGTGAAAAGCTCATCGAGATATGCAGGTATCTCAATTCGCTGAACAACGGTCAGAATTACGACGACATGATAAACCGGTGCGAAAACCACATCACCGTGCTGCCGCCGGAGACCGGAGTCTACGCCGTATCCTACACGCAGAGCAACACCTACGGCTCGAAATATGCCGCCGCCTCCGGTACCTACTACGGCTCCGTGGCGGAGGGACATTACAACGAGGCCAGCATCTGCTCCTTCTACGTCCATCTGGAGGGCAACACCGCCGGCGAGTTCTTCTACCTTATCGAGCCCAAGGCCAACGGCCAGCGTGTCATACTCATCAACCTGAACTTTGAGAACGAGGGTGACACCGCCCGGGCCATCCCCAAAGGAACCTACGATAACAAGCTCCGCTCCAACCTGAACTATCTGTCCACCCTGCGCGGTCCCGTGCTGCTGCGTATCGGCGCGGAGATGAACGTATGGACAAAGACCGTGACCCCCGAGGAGTACATAGCCGCATACAACTACGTCGCCGCCATGGCAAGAAGCCTGGCCCCCAACGTGGAGCTTGTATGGTCTCCCAACTACAGCTCCGGCTGGACGAACGATATGGACAAGTTCTATCCCGACGACTCCCTCGTCGACTGGGTGGGCATGTCGCTGTATTACAACTACGAATCGCTGTACGACGACCTGTTCTGGCTGGAAGCGGTGCATCAGGGCCGCTTCGCCGACCCGGTGTACAACGCCGATGCGGTGGTGAAAATAGCCAGGACCCACAACAAGCCCGTGATCGCCACCGAGGGCGGCACAAAAAAGAACGGCTCCCAGGGCGAAGCCTACGCCGTCCGGCAGGTGGCAAAGGAATTCTCCACCCTCACCATGGTATATCCGGACGTGAAGGCCATAGTCTACTTCGACAAGGTGTCCCCCAACGGCGACGGCGACTATACCCTGACGGGCAGCATACTCAACGCCGCCAACGACGCTGTGGCGGCCAACCCCTCCCTTATCAAATCCGGCAGCACCTCCGCCGGTACGTGGGTACCCGTCGGCACCTTCTCCGAGCCGGTCACCGGCGTGCTTACGCTGGGCGCCACGGGCCGTACCTTCCAGCGGCTGGACATGGGCGCCGTGTACAAGCTGGACGGCAAACAGATCGCCTCCACCGCCGCCTCCCCCAATCACTGCAAAATAAACGCGGACACTCTGTCCACCGGCCGCCACAAGCTTGAGGTCACGCTGAGCGACGGCTTCGGTTATTCCAAAACTCTGACCTATACTCTGAAGAAAGAGATATCCGGCGTCATCACCATCACCGAGGGCTACACCGACATTGCCGGGGCCTTCACCGACGTGAACAGGAACGCTTATTACTACCCCGCGGTGGTGTGGGCCGCCGACAACGACGTCACCACCGGCACCGGCGCCACCACCTTCTCCCCCGACAGCACCTGCACCCGTGGTCAGGTGGTCACCTTCCTGTGGCGTGCCATGGGCAAGCCTGAGCCGGTCAGCACCGTCAACCCCTTCACCGACGTCAGGTCCACCGACTACTTCTTCAAGGCGGTGCTGTGGGCCGTGGAGCAGGGTATCACTAACGGAACGACCGCCAGCACGTTCTCGCCCCACCAGACCTGCTCCAACGCACACATCATTACCTTCCTGTGGCGGACCATGGGCAGTCCGAACAAGACCGGAAGCGGAGAGTGGTATGAGGACGCCGTAAACTGGGCAGACGGCAAGGGGCTGACCTCGAACATCGGCAAGCAGTTCGTTACCGGGGCAGACTGCCCCAGAGCCGACGTGGTGACGTTCCTTTACCGGGTGCTGGCGAAGTAAAAGTATAAAACAATATGAAAAAGGCATTGGAGGTTATTTCTCCAATGCCTTTTCTATTTCGACTATTATTACATGGGGTGGGATTTCTAGTGCATGAGCTATTTTGAAAATCGTCTCAATCGTAGGGCTTCGCAGACCACGTTCAATTTTGCTGTAATGAGTCCTGTCCAAATCAGCCAGTCCGCTCAATATCTCCTGTGACATTCCTTTGGATTTTCGAAGATTCCTGATTACGCTCCCGATAAGCGCTGTATCTACCATATGGACTCACTTCCCTTGCATAATATGATAACAAGAGCGGTGATAAATTATGAGGTCACTTGACCTCATATGTTATTTATGGTATCATTTATTCGCAAATACCCACACAATAAAGGGAGGTAAAAATATGGACGAAAACAATGAACTGGTTGCGGAAGAAATCGAAGACACTGTGTCCACTGTATCGGCTCCTGAAGTCGCTGCGGAACCAGTTAGCGAGCTAGCCACCAACCCGGTTTCGGCACAAATCTATTGCAGAAACTGCGGAGCTGAATTAGCGCCCGGCACACAATTCTGTCCCAAATGCGGCGCTAATCAGAACGCCGGGCC
>JAEETR010000082.1 GCA_016286595.1 Oscillospiraceae bacterium
CGGCTTTAATGCGGAGACGGGGGAACTTGACTGCGAGAAAGAGAGCTTCTCCTCCGTATTCGGCAGCGAGCTGGTCAAGATCGCCGGTGAAGACGGGCGCGTCGCCGCAGTGACGGCTGCAATGACTGCGAATACCGGCCTTTCCAAATTTGCCGCGCTGTTCCCGGACCGCTTTTTCGACGTCGGCATAGCCGAGGGCCACGCCGCCACCATGTGCGGCGGCCTCGCAAAAGGCGGGATGAAGCCGGTGCTGGCCGTGTATTCCACGTTCCTGCAGCGCTCTTACGATATGATCCTGGAGGATATCGCCATAATGGGCAACCACGTGGTGCTGGCCGTTGACAGAGCCGGTCTCGTGGGGGCCGACGGCGCCACCCATCAGGGGATATTCGACGTGTCGTACCTGTCGAGCGTGCCGGGTATGAAGATAATGTCCCCCGCCTCCTTCGCGGAGCTGCGGGACATGCTCCGCCGTGCGGTGGAGGAGGAGACCGGCCCCGTGGCCGTCCGCTATCCCCGCGGCGGGGAGGGCGAATATAAAGACGGCGGCGCGGAGACCTCGAAGACCGTGCGTTCCGGCGCCGACGTAACGATAGTGACCTACGGCATAAGTGTGAACACCGCCCTTGAGGCGGCGGCGATGCTGGAGGAGAAGGGCGTATCGGCCGAGATAATCAAACTGGGATACATCAAGCCCATAGATATCGAGGCGGTGGCCGGGTCCGTGAAGAAGACCGGCGCCCTGCTGGTGCTTGAGGAATGCGTACGGGAGGGCTGCGTCGGAGAGAAGATAGCCGCGGAGCTGGCAGCAGAGAACGCCTGTCCCGCCGTAATGATACTCAAAAACCTCGGCGACAGATTCGTCCCTCACGGCGAAACGGATGAGCTTCGCGCCATATGCGGCATTGACGCGGCGGGCGTTGTAAGTTCTGTGATGGAAGCGTTCGATGGAAAAGACAAGACTTGACGTTCTTTTGACAAAGCGGGGCCTTGCCGACAGCCGCGAAAAGGCCCGGGCGTATATTATGAGCGGTATCGTCTACGTGGACGGTCAGCGTTCCGACAAGCCTGGCGCATCCTATTCGGACGACTGCCGGATCGAGGTGAGAAACGCCGGTACGGCCTACGTCAGCCGCGGCGGACTGAAGATAGAGCGGGCCTTCGACTATTTCGGCGTGTCGCCGGAGGGCCGGGTGTGCCTTGACTGCGGAGCCTCCACCGGCGGCTTCACGGACTGCATGCTCAAGCGGGGCGCGGTAAAGGTCTATTCCGTGGACGTGGGATACGGTCAGCTGGCCTGGAGCCTGAGGAGCGATCCCCGGGTCGCGGTGATGGAACGCACCAACGCCCGTTATCTTACCCCGGATATGTTCGACCCGCGGCCCGACCTTGCCACCATTGACGTGTCGTTCATCTCCCTGTCCCTTATACTGCCCGCCGTCAGAAGCGTACTGACGGATAGCGGTGAGGTCTGCTGCCTTATAAAACCCCAGTTCGAGGCAGGGCGGGAGAACGTCGGGAAAAAGGGCGTCGTGAGAGACGCGGCGGTCCACGCCGCCGTCCTCGAGAAGTTTATGAACGACGCCGCGGTCAGCGGCTTTACCGTTGAGAACGTCACCTGGTCCCCGGTAAAGGGACCGGAGGGCAATATCGAATTTCTCGGCCACCTCGTCTCCAGCGGCGAAGCCGGGACCGTTGATATCGCCGCGGTGGTGGATGAGGCCCACAAAACCCTCGTTTAAGGTACGTTTATGCTGAAAAAGGTACTTCTGGGACCGATCGCCTCCGGAACGGGGGCAGAGGATTCCCTTTCCGACGTTAAGAGCATACTTGACAGACACGGCGTAAGCTGTGAGATATGCCTGTCAAGACAGTCGCTGCCCGCCGATATGTCCGGCTTCGACATGGTCATAGCCATGGGCGGCGACGGCACCATCCTCCACGCCGCCAGAGCGTCGGCGCCCTGGGGCGTGCCCGTGCTGGGGATAAACTTCGGCACCAAGGGCTTTATAGCGGACCTTGAAAGGGGAGAACTGGAGGCTGTCAATCTTGCCCTGGAGGGCAGAGGACGCGTGGAGGACCGCATGATGCTGGACGCGTCCATAGTTCGCCGCGGCGAGATCATTCACAAAGATTTTGCGCTCAATGAGCTGGTAATAGGGGGCGTTGCCCGGGCGATAAACGTGGAGGCGCTGGGAGACGGTCAGTCGATAATGTCCTTTTCGGGGGACGGTATCGTGGCCGCCACACCCACAGGCTCCACAGCCTATTCCATGTCTGCCGGAGGACCCATAGTGGAGCCGGACGCGGAGTGTATCGTGATCACTCCCATCTGCGCCCACATGCTGACGGCCAAGTCCTTTATCCTGTCTTCAAAAAGGACCGTGACCGTCAGACTGGGAGATCTGGAGGGCAAACGTGCCTATTTTTCCGCCGATGGCTGCGAGCCCGTGGCATTGTCGGGAAAAGACGAGATCGTGATAAGAAAATCCGCGCTGTCAACCAGAATGATACGAGTAAACGAAGAAAGCTTCTACAGAAAAGTAAGCAGAAAGTTGGGAGAATTATGATGAAAGATACCAGACAGAAGAAGATACTCGAAATTATCGCCGCCAACGACATCGAGACCCAGAACCAGCTCATAGAGGCTCTGGCCGAGGCGGGGATAAAGAGCACCCAGGCCACCATTTCCAGGGATATCAAGGAGCTGCGTCTTATCAAGGAACTGACCCACTACGGCAGCTACCGCTACTCCGCCCCCGCCATCGGCGAGGACGACCAGATAAGAAAGCTCTCCAATATCTTCAAAGAGTGCGTGACCAGCTACGTGTGCGCGCAGAACATCGTCGTTATCAAGACCCTTCCCGGCCTTGCCCCGGCGGCATGCGCAGCTCTTGACAAGATGGACATCGAAAACCTTGCCGGCACCCTGGCCGGCGACGACACCGCCTTCATCGCCATGATGGACAACGTGTCTGCGGAGAGATTCTGCATCGAGATAGACCAGAATCTGTAATCGCCTTAAAGGAGGCAGCGCTCCTTGCTTGTGACACTTCACATCGAGAATATCGCCGTTATCGAGCGGGGGGATATTGAGTTCCGTCCGGGACTCAACGTCCTCACCGGCGAGACCGGCGCGGGCAAATCCATCATCATCGACTCCCTGGAAGCCGCCCTTGGCTGGCGCACCTCCAGGGAGCTTATCCGCACCGGGGCCGACAGCGCCCTTGTCACGGCGGAGTTCACCGCCGACGGAGCAGAGGCGTGGTGCGGGGAAAACGATATAGATCTGTCCGAGGGCGTTCTCATCCTGTCCCGGCGCCTTACCTCCGACGGGAGAAGCTCCTGCCGGGTCAACGGCGTGCCCGTCACGGCGGCAAAGCTGCGGGAACTTGCCCTGCTGCTTATCGACATCCACGGCCAGGGCGACGGTCAGCGGCTGAACGACGAGCGATACCATCGCCGTTTTCTTGACGCCTACGGCTCCCTTGAACCGGAGACGGAGGCTTACAGGGCCCTTTGGAACGAGCTGACGGCCATTCGCCGGGAGATAACGGAGCTTCGCCAGTCAGAGGGAGAGAAGGAACGCTTGTCCGACACCCTCCGCTTCCAGATAGAGGAGATCGAGCGCATCGACCCGCAGCCGGGGGAGTACGATGAGAAGCTGGCCAGAAGAGAGCTGCTGCGCAACTCGGGCAGACTCACTCAGGCTGTGCGCGACGCGTTTTCGGCCATCAACGGCGACGAGGACGGGGATTCCGAGGGCGCGCTGTCGCTTATAGGGGAGGCTATGACCTCCATCGGCAGGGGAGCGAGATACTCCTCTGACCTTGCGCGCGTCTCCGACATGCTGTCGGAGCTGAACGCCGCCGCACAGGATATCGCCTCGGAGCTTCTCGACCTGCGGGAGAGCTTTGATTTCTCCCCGGGAGAGCTGGACGCGCTGGAGTCCCGCATAGAGCAGCTGGGACGCATGCGCCGCAAATACGGCGCCGACGAGGATGCGGTCCTGGCCTACCTCGAAGAGTGCAAAGCCCGCCTGGAGAGCATCGAGACCTCCGGACAGCGCATTGCGGAGCTGGAGGAGCGGGAGCGGATAGTCGCGGACAAGGCCGAAACAGCGGCCGAAAAGCTTGACGAGCACCGCCGTGAAGCGGCTGCGCGCCTTAAAAAGGATATAGAAAAAGAACTTTCGGATCTTTCCATGGCCGGAGCCCGCTTTGAGGTTGATTTCGGTCAGCCGGGGGATATCGGCCCCTGGGGCCTGGGAGATATTTCGTTTTTCATGTCGGCCAACGCCGGCGAGCGCCCCGGCAGGATAAGCAGGGTGGCCTCCGGCGGCGAGCTTGCCCGCATCATGCTGGCCATGAAAACGGTGCTTGCCCGGGGAGACAGCGTCAGCGCCATGGTATTCGACGAGATCGACACCGGCATTTCCGGCGTCGCCGCCCAGCGCGTGGCGGAGAAGCTGGCGGGACTTTCCCGGACGAGACAGGTCATCTGCGTGACCCATTTGGGTCAGATCGCGGCCATGGCCGATACGCAGTTCTCCATCGCCAAGACCACCGGAGACGGACGCACCTACACCGTCGTCACCGAGCTTGACGGCGAAGGCCGCCGTCAGGAGCTGGCAAGACTGTCCGCCGGCGACGTGATAACCCCCACGTCACTGGCGTCCGCGGCCGAACTGCTGGACGCGGCGGAAAAGTACAAATCGGCGCTGTGACTGCGCCGTATCCGAAAACAGCCTGAAGTTGTTCAGGCTGTTTTCTGCATTATCGACAAATCTATTGACAAACGCCGCACCAGCGGATATAATCCCTTACGTCAACGCGAGGACGGACACAAGTAACCGCGGCTTCAACCTGTCAGAGAGCCCCCGGACGGTGCAAGGGGGAGAGGCGGCAGCGGTGAATACAGTCCCGAGCGGCCCCCTGAAACCGCAGTAGGGGAGGACGGGCGCGCCCGATACAGCGCCGGAGCTTGAATGAGCTTCTAAGGCACGATTCCGCAAGGAGCGTGTGAAAAGAGGTGGTACCGCGTCAATGACGCCCTCTGTCCGAAAGCCGGGCAGGGGTTTATTTTTTTGCCTCTCCCGCATTACCGGGGCCACGAACAGGCCCGAATAAACGAAAGTGAGGAGAATGAAAAATGCAGATCTATGAGGAACTGGTGGCCCGCGGCCTTATCGCCCAGGTCACCGATGAAAAGGAGATCAGAGACCTTATCAACAGCGGCGGCGCAAAGTTCTATATCGGCTTTGACTGCACCGCCGATTCCCTGACCGCCGGCCATTTCATGGCCCTGACGCTGATGAAGCGTCTTCAGCAGGCGGGCAACCAGCCCATCGCCCTCATAGGCGGCGGCACAACCATGATCGGCGACCCCTCGGGCCGCACCGACATGCGCAAGATGCTCACCCGCTAGGACATCAACCACAACGCCGAGTGCTTCCGGCGCCA
>JAEETR010000083.1 GCA_016286595.1 Oscillospiraceae bacterium
GTACCGGGGCTACGGGCAGGAGATAGTGGAGGACCTGGCGAAATACTCCGGCGTGCCCGTGTGGAGCGGCCTCACCAATGAGTTCCATCCCACCCAGGTGCTGCCCGATTTTATGACCGTTAAGGAGCATTTCGGCGGTCTGAAGGGCAAAAAGCTGGTCTACATGGGCGACGCCCGCTACAACATGGGCAACTCCCTCATGGTGGGCTGCGCCAAGACGGGCATGCACTTCGTCGCCTGCACCAGCGAGAAATATTTCCCGGACAGGGCCCTTATAGACGAGTGCAGGGCCGTCGCCGCCGGGACCGGCGCCGTTCTGGAGTTCATCACCGACCCCATGGAGGCGGTGAAGGGCGCCCACGTGATATATACCGACGTGTGGGTCAGTATGGGAGAGCCCGACGAGGTGTGGGCCGAGCGCATAGCCGACCTGACGCCCTACCGGGTCACCGCTCAGCTGATGAAGGCGGCCGGGGACCAGTGCCGGTTCATGCACTGCCTGCCCTCCTTCCACGACCTGAAGACCACCATCGGCATGGAGATATATAAGAAATTCGGCATCGACTGCATGGAGGTCACCGACGAGGTGTTCGAGGGCGGCAGTTCCATCGTCTTCGACGAGGCGGAGAACAGGCTGCACACGATAAAGGCCGTCATGGCCGCTACTCTGTAAATCTTTCCCGCGATTTCCTGCGTTTAAGGAGAAATCATCATGAGCAAAGCGTATCTGATACTGAGCGACGGGAGGGTGTTCCCCGGCGAGAGCTTCGGAGCCCCGGCCCCTGCCCTGGGCGAGCTGGTGTTCACCACGGGCATGACGGGCTATCTCGAGACGCTGACCGACCCCAGTTACGCTGGACAGATAGTTATACAGACCTTCCCGCTTATAGGCAATTACGGCGTTATCTCCCCGGATTTCGAGGGTGAAAGCGCCGTAAAAGGCTACGTGGTCCGGGAACTGTGCGCCGACCCATCCAACTTCCGCAGCGAGGGGCCTCTGGAGGACTTCCTCAAAGAGCGGGGCATACCCGGCATCTGCGGCGTGGATACCCGGGAACTGACCCGCATCATCCGGGAGGAGGGCGTGATGAACGCCGCAATAGTCTCGGAGGTGCCCGGGGACGTATCCTTCATCCGGGATTACGCCGTCACGGGCGTGGTAAACAGCGTGACGTGCCGGGAAAAGACGGTGCATCCCGCCCTCGGTGAGAAGAGGTATGACGTGACACTCATCGACTACGGCGCCAAGCGGCACATCATCCGCTCTCTGCAGGAGCGGGGCTGCCGGGTCACCGTGGTGCCCTGCACCACCCCCGCGGAGGAGATCCTGGCCGCCGCACCCGACGGCGTCATGCTCTCCAACGGCCCCGGCGATCCGGCGGAGAACGTTGAGTGCATAGCACAGATAAGAAAACTCGTGGGCGCCGTGCCGGTATTCGGCATCTGCCTGGGCCATCAGCTGACGGCCCTGGCCATGGGCGGAAAAACGGTCAAGCTCAAATACGGCCACAGAGGAGCCAACCAGCCCGTCAGGCAGGTGGGCGGCGCGCGCACGTACATAACCAGCCAGAACCACGGTTACGCCGTAGTGGCGGACAGCCTCAAAGGCGTGGGCGCGGAGACCTTCATCAACGCCAACGACGGAAGCTGCGAGGGCATGGAGTACCCCGGAAAGCGGTGCTTCACCGTCCAGTTCCATCCCGAGGCCCACGCCGGCCCCGGGGACACGGCGTTTTTGTTCGACAGATTCATCGCCATGATGGGAGGTGACGACGGTGCCGAGGGATAAGACGATACGCAAGGTCATGGTCATCGGCTCCGGCCCCATCGTCATAGGTCAGGCCGCGGAGTTCGATTACGCCGGGGCCCAGGCCTGCCGCGTCCTGCGGGACGAGGGCGTGAACACGGTGCTTGTCAACTCCAACCCCGCCACCATCATGACCGACAAGGCGCTGGCCGACGAGATATATCTGGAGCCCCTCAACGCCCAGACGGTCCGGCGCATCATAGAAAAGGAGCGGCCCGACGGTCTGCTGGCGGGTCTGGGAGGCCAGACGGGCCTGACCCTGGCCATGCAGCTGGAGCGGGACGGCACCCTGGACAGGTTCGGCGTGCGCCTTCTGGGCAGCAACATCGACGCCATAGACCGCGCAGAGGACCGGGAACTTTTCCGGGACACCATGCGCGCCATCGGCCAGCCGGTGGTCCCCTCTGAGATAGCCCATACGGTGGAGGAAGCCCTGTCCGCCGCCGACGAAATAGGCTACCCCGTCATAGTGCGCCCCGCCTTCACCCTGGGCGGCAGCGGCGGCGGCATAGCCGATACCGCGGAGGAACTGCGCGTCATCGCCAGGACGGGCCTCGATATGTCCCCCATAACCCAGATACTCGTTGAGAAATGCATCTCCGGCTGGAAGGAGATAGAGTTCGAGACAATGCGGGACGGGGCCGGAAACGTCATCGCCGTGTGCTCCATGGAGAACGTGGACCCGGTGGGCATCCACACCGGCGACTCCATCGTGGTGGCTCCCGCGCTGACGCTGGCAGACAGGGAGTATCAGATGCTCCGCTCCGCGTCGCTGGACATAATAACCGCACTGGGCATAGTGGGAGGCTGCAACTGCCAGTTCGCCCTTGACCCGGACAGCTTCGAATACGCGGTTATCGAGGTGAACCCCCGGGTGTCCCGGTCCTCGGCCCTGGCGTCCAAGGCCACCGGCTACCCCATAGCGAAGATCACCACGAAGATAGCTCTGGGCTACACCCTGGACGAGATAAAAAACGACATTACCGGCAAGACCTGCGCCTGCTTCGAGCCCACGCTGGATTACGTGGTGGTGAAGCTGCCCAAGTGGCCCTTTGACAAGTTCGCCGGGTCCAGCCGCATCCTGGGCACGCAGATGAAGGCCACCGGCGAGGTCATGTCCATCGCCCCCGGCTTCGAGATGGCTCTGATGAAGGCCGTCCGGGGCGCGGAGATCGGTCTTGACACCCTCAACGCGCCGCCCCACAGCGACAAGCCCCTTGCAGAGCGGCTCCGGGAGCAGAGCGATATGCGCATCTTCACCGTTTTCGAGGCTCTGAAAGCCGGCGTGACGGTGGATGAGATACACGATATCACGAAGATAGACCGCTGGTTCCTCCACAAGCTGCGGGGAATGGCGGAGTTCGAAAAAAAGATCGTCTCGGGCCTTTCCGACGGCGATTACGACAGGGCAAAGCGTCTGGGCTACACCGACGCCGCCGTGGCCCGCCTGTCCGGCACTCCCGCCGGAAGTCTGCCCGGCCACACCATCATCTACAAGATGGTTGACACCTGCGGCGCGGAGTTCGACGCGGAAACGCCGTATTTCTACGGGTCTTACGGCAGCGCCTGCGAGTCGCGGGCCTTCCCCCGGTCCGGCAAGCCCGTGGTGATGGTGCTGGGCTCCGGCCCCATAAGGATCGGTCAGGGCATCGAGTTCGACTACTCCTCCGTCCACTGCGTGTGGACATTGCGGGACATGGGCTACGACGTGGTCATCGTCAACAACAACCCCGAGACCGTCTCCACCGA
>JAEETR010000084.1 GCA_016286595.1 Oscillospiraceae bacterium
CCCGTTCGACGTTCTGAACGCTTTCAGCAAAGGCGAAACGATCACGTCGATCACTGGCAGAGAATACGACGCGCGGGATTTCTGCAGAATGGTCGAATACGCCGCCGGTATGGCAGATATCGGCATAAATGACGCGGAAGCTGTGTTCGGAACGGACAAAAAGCGGGAATAGACCGCAAAAAAATGAATCAACGCAACAAAACGTTTGCTTTGAATCCACGCATCCTCATTTGCACCCATAGGCTGTTTTTCTATCAAAATATGATTTTCTATCCACAGAGGAAAGGGTACACGGCAGTGTGCCCTTTCCTTTTTGTACGTCGTCACAATCTGTATATTCATAAGACGATAATTGAAATCCCGGGCGGAAAATGGTATACTCAATTCATATTTTCCGTTGTTGATCTCCCTCCGGAGTGCATACATACTGCAAAAAGGAGCGGCGCGTTATGTCACACAAAAACGGGAAGGAACCGGTCTCCGGCCGGAAGCGTTATCTTATCTCCCTGTATCAGTACCGGAGCGCCATCGCTCTGGCCGCCGGCATACTGGTGCTTATCCTCACCTTTGCGGCCATCGTAATGGGACTGCGGTCCTGGGGCGACGACGACGAGGACATATTCCACTATTTCACCGTGCTGTCCAACATGTTCTCCGCCGTGGGCGCGGCGTTCATGATACCCTACGCGGTGGAGGGCATCCGCAGAAAGCGGTTCATGCTGCCCAGGTGGGTGGTGCTGTTCCAGTTCTGCGGCGCGCTGGGCGTGGCCATAACGATGACCACCACCCTTCTCCTCATCCTGCCCGTAAGCGGCGCCGCCGCCGTCACCGGCATGAACTTCTGGCTGCATCTCATCACGCCGACGCTGACCATCGTCCTTTTCGAGTGCGTGGAGGCCGGAATATTCTTCACCAGGCGGGAGATGTTCATCGCCCTTATCCCCTACTGGGTCTATATGCTGACCTATTTCCTCATGGTCATCGTCATCGGCGAGGACCGGGGCGGGTGGAAGGACATATACTATACCCAGGCCTTCTGGCCGGCGTGGATCTCCGCCATCGGCATGTTCGCCCTGGGTCTTGGCGAGGCCGCGCTGCTGCGGTACATACACAACCTCCGGGGCCGCAGGAGCATAGCCGGGCTCACCAGGATGTGGACGGAGGACCTTGACCCCGTCACGCTGAAGATCGAGGTCTTCGGGCTTGGCCGGTACATGGGCGAGCACTGCGACGCCAACGACGTTACCGTGCCCATCGACATCTTTGAGATGATGGCCGGGCGGTACGGCGTGGAGGAATACGAGCTGGCGAAGGCGTACGTGAAGGGCGTTTGCGATTCCATGGCAGAGAAGCAGACGCGGCCGGAAAAAACGGGCGGGGACAGATAACGCGAAGGTCCCGGACCCGACGCGTGAGGGCCGGAGAAAACCGCAATAAAAATATAATCAAGGGTGGAAATAGGCACAGATCTGCGTTATAATTACTGAAAAGACAGTAAAATGCCGGAGAACCGACTATGATGAAAAAACCGAGTCGTTCCGCCATCTACGTGATGGCCGTATGCGTTTTTCTGCTGACGGTCAACGTCGTGCTGGGCTTCGTGCTTATGAGGCAGTCCGACAAGGCCATGAGAACGCTGATTGAAAACAGAATGCTGGACGTGTCCAACACGGCAGCCGCCATGCTGGACGGAGACGCCATGGCCGGTCTGAAGGCCGGAGACGAGGACACCGACGATTATCAGACGATTTACCGCACTCTGTCCTACTTCCAGAACAACTTTGCCCTTGAGTACATCTACTGTGTCCGCGACCTGGGCGGCGGGAACTTCGTGTTCCTGGTGGACCCCTCCGACGTGCCCGGCGAGTTCGGCGAGCCGGTGGCGTATACCGACGCGCTGTATCAGGCGAGCCTCGGCACCGCGTCGGTGGACAAGGAGCCCTACGGCGACCGCTGGGGCAGGTTCTACAGCGCCTATACGCCGGTCTATGATTCCGGAAACAGCGTTGCCGGCATCGTGGCGGTGGATTTCAGCGCAGACTGGTACGAGCAGCAGATATCCGGTCAGGTCAAGACCACCGTGGTCATCACCGCGGTGTCCCTCGTTATCGCTATGAGCGTGGTGGCGGTGATCACCGCCCGGTTCAGGCGGCGGTTCCGCGTACTGCTGGGCGAGATGAACTCCATCTCCGACGAGATTGAGACCCTGGTCAGGGAGCTGTCCCCCGGGGCCGATATAAATCTCCGCGGCGAAGAGGAGCGCACCTTCTCCCGGGACGAGATAACGGAGCTGGGCAATCAGATACGCTCCCTCGAGAGCCAGCTGGGCAGGCGTCTGTCCTACGTGCGCTCTCAGGCGTATCTCGACTCTCTCACCGGTCTGGGCAACAGAACGGCCTACGAGGAGTACGTCAGCGGGCTGGACGAGAAGATCCGCGGCGGCACCGCCCGGTTCGCCCTGATCATCTTCGACATGAACGGCCTGAAAGAGATAAACGACAAATACGGCCACGAGCAGGGGGACGGCGCCATCACCGAGCTGGGTCACGCCCTGCGGCGGCATTTTGAGGACGCGAGGCTCTACCGCATCGGCGGCGACGAGTTCGCCGTTATCGTGGAACAGTCCCTCGGCGACATCGGCGAGCGTCTCGACAGGGTCGAGAAGGACCTTGAGTTCGGCGCTTCCAAAGGCTGCGCTGTCTTCTCCCCCGACACCGACACAGGCTATCGGGACGTTTTCAAGCGGGCGGACAACGCCATGTACGAGGACAAAAAGGCCTATTACCTCACCCACGAGGACAGAAGAAGGACCGTTGAGGCGTAAAAAAACATCCGTGCCGGAACAGGCTGAAATTCAGTCTGTTCCGGCGGTTTTTTCTTCACGCCGTATTTGACCTCACTGCATATTGTTGATATAATACGTTTAATGTACAGCATTCAAAATTCATTTTCAGGCAACTGACAGAGGGAGCTTATGTATATATCTCAAAAACGTTCGCTTATCCGCGCGGCGGCGCGCACCGCCGCCGCCCTGCTGGCATTTATACTGCTGTGTGCCGCCGTGCCCGGTGCCGCCGCGGTGGTGTCCGACCCCACGGGTCAGGGCATCGGCGTCAGCGCCGTTCTCTACGACAACTCCAACGGACTGCCCACCTCCGAGGCCAACGCCATAGTCCAGTCCTCCGACGGGTATATATGGATAGGCAGCTACTCCGGCCTCATCCGCTTTGACGGCAACACCTTCCACCGGTACGACGCCTCCTCCGGCGTGTCCAGCGTGGTGAGCCTGTTCGCCGACAGCCGCGACAGGATATGGGTAGGCACCAACGACAGCGGCGTAGCCTGCCTCCAGGATGAGCAGTTCACCTTTTACAACAGAGACGAGGGCCTCAGCTCCTCCTCCGTTCACTCCATAACCGAGGACGAGGACGGCAACATCATCCTCGCCACCACCATGGGCATCGCCTACATCGACAGCGAGGGCGTTCTCCACCCCATAGACGACGCCATGATAAACAGGCAGTACGTGTGCGAGCTGGTCAACGGCCCGGAGGGCGTTATCTACGGCGTCACCAACAGCGGCGACGTGTTCACGGTGGAGCAGCACCGGGTCAGCGGCTATTACGGCAGCGCTGAGCTGGGCTTCGGCATGGTATATACGATCCAGGCGGACATGGACAATCCCGGCTGCGTATATCTTGGCATGCTGGAGAGCGAGATAATCTACGGCGATCTGTCCGACGGCATGAAAAACGCCAGAAGCATCTCCGTAGAGCCTCTGAGCACCATAAAGAGCATCCATCTGATCAACGGCGAGGTGTGGGTCACCGCCGACAACGGAATATGCTATCTCCCCCCCTCCGGAGGGATAGTCGTCCTGAGCGACCTGCCCATGACCAACTCCATCGACCATATGATGGTGGATTACGAGGGCAACCTCTGGTTCTCCTCCTCCCGTCAGGGCGTGATGAAGATAGTTGAAAACCGCTTTACCGACGTCAGCGCCCGCGCAAAGCTGGGCGCCATGGTGGTGAACACCACCTGCCGCTGCGGCGATGACATCCTCATCGGCACCGATACGGGTCTGGTGGTTCTGGGTCCGGATTATCAGCAGGTGGAGAACGACCTTACCGAACTGATGGCCGGCGCGAGGATCCGCTGCATCCGTCAGGATTCCCGCGGCGATATATGGCTGTGCACCTATTCAAGTTACGGTCTTGTGCGCTACACCCCCTCCACCGGGGAGTGGTTCTCCTACGTGAAGGACACGGGTCTTGCCGCCAACCGGGCGAGGATGATGAAGGAGCTCAGCGACGGCTCCGTCGCCGTTGCCACCAACGCCGGCGTGAACATCATCACCGACGGCCGGGTCACGGCCGTGTACGACGGGGCTAACGGCATAAGCAACCTGGAGATACTGTGCATCGAGCAGGCGGACGACGGCAGCATCCTGGCCGGCAGCGACGGCGACGGCATATACGTGATCAACGGCTCGAGGGTGTCCCGCATAGGCATCGAGGACGGTCTGCGCTCCGAGGTCATCCTGCGGCTGAAAAACGACCCGGCCGTCGACGGTCTGTGCTGGATCATCACCAGCAACTCCATCTCCTACATGAAGGACGGAGTCATCACGACTCTGAAAAACTTCCCCTACTCCAACAATTTCGATGTTTTCTTCGACCAGCTCGACAGGGCCTGGGTCATCAGCAGCAACGGCATCTACGTGCTGAAAAAGTCCGATCTGCTGGCCGACACCCCCTTCGCCTTCACCCATTACGACACCAATTCCGGCCTTACGCGGGTGGCCACCGCCAACTCCTACAGCCAGCTGGACGAGGACGGTACGCTGTTCATGGCCTGCTCCACCGGCGTTGTGGCCTATAACATAAACGATACCCATGACAGCGACACCGACGTGCGTCTGGCGGTCCCCTACATGACGGTGGACGACAAATATCTGGGCGTCCACGGCAGCACCGAGATCCACATCCCCTCCGACTGCCGCCGTCTCAACATATACGCCAACGCCTTCACCTACGCCCTGTACGATCCCCACGTCAGCTACTATCTGGAGGGCTTTGACGACGCTCCCATCGAGACGACGAAGCAGGAGCTGACCTACGCCAGCTACACCAACCTGAAGGGCGGCACCTACCGCTTCCATCTGAATCTGCTCAACACTCTCACCGGGGATATCGACAAGGAACTCGTCATCACCATCATCAAGGAGAAGGCCGTATACGAGCAGGTGTGGTTCCAGATCGCCATGGTGATCCTGGGCGCGGGCATGCTGGTGGGCGTGACGAT
Organism: Oscillospiraceae bacterium; assembly: GCA_016286595.1. GTDB lineage: Bacteria > Bacillota > Clostridia > Oscillospirales > Oscillospiraceae > RUG626. Next base: position 5,308 of record JAEETR010000084.1, read on the forward strand.
ACTCGCCAACGTTAAGAGGAACCGGGCTCTCGTGAAAAAGCAGCGGGAGACGAAGGCTCTGGTCAACGAGATGACCAGCGTTTTCGCCGAGTGCATCGATATGAAGGACGCCTATACCAACGGCCACTCCAGCCGTGTGGCGAAATATACCGCCATGATGGCGGAAAAGCTGGGCAAGAGCAAGGAGGAGATAGAGGATATCTACAACATCGCTCTGCTCCATGACATAGGAAAGATAAGCATCCCCGACAACATCCTCAACAAGCCCGGCCGCCTCACCGACGATGAGTTCGTAGTGATGAAGAGCCATTCCTCCAGAGGCTACGAGATACTCAACAAGATACCCATCGCGCCGCAGCTTGCCCTCGGCGCCGGATACCACCACGAGCGGTACGACGGACGGGGCTATCCCCGTGGTCTCTCCGGCGACGAGATACCGGAGGTCGCCTCCATCATAGCCGTGGCCGACACCTTCGACGCAATGTACTCCACCCGTCCCTACCGTAAAAAGATGCCCCTTGCCGACGTGGCCGCAGAGATACAGCGCTGCTCCGGGACCCAGCTCAATCCCAGGGTGGTGGAGGTGTTCCTGCAGCTGGTGAAGGAGGGCGCCTTTGACGATGAGGGCTCCGGCGCCGAGCAGTCCCCGGATGGGGCGGCGCCCGCCGGGCAGACCTGATACGACCGATCAGAAAGGCGGTAACGACCATGCTGTTTATCGGAATAGACCTGGGCACCTCCTCCGTGAAGCTGCTGCTCATGGACGAGGCAGGACAGATACTGCGCACCGCGTCCCGGGAGTATCCCCTCATATTCCCCCATCCCGGCTGGAGCGAACAGCGCCCCGGAGACTGGTGGGAGGGCGTTGAGAGCGCCATGGCGGAGCTGCTGAACGGCGCGGACGCCGGAAAGGTGGCGGGCATAGGCGTAGCCGGGCAGATGCACGGTCTGGTGGTGCTGGACGAGAACGACGACGTCATCCGTCCCGCCATACTGTGGAACGACGGCCGCACAGACAAACAGACCGCCTGGCTCAACGAGGCCGTCGGCAAAGACCGTCTGTCGGAGCTGACAGCCAACATCGCCTTTGCCGGATTCACCGCGCCGAAGATCCTCTGGATGCGTGACAACGAGCCGGAGGACTTCGCCCGGATAAGAAAGATAATGCTCCCCAAGGACTATATAAACTATCTCCTCACCGGCGTGCACGCCTGCGACGTATCCGACGCGTCGGGCATGCTGCTGCTGGACGTGAAAAACCGCCGCTGGAGCGGCGAGATGCTGGATATCTGCGGCGTGTCTCCCCAATGGATGCCCCGCCTCTATGAAAGCTGTGCCGTCATCGGCACCGTAAAGAGCGACGTCGCCGCCAGGCTGGGACTGCCCGAGGGAGTCCGCGTCGTGGCGGGAGCCGGGGACAACGCGGCGGCTGCCGTGGGCACCGGCACCGTGGGCGAGGGGCGCTGCAATATAAGTCTCGGCACCTCCGGCACCGTGTTCATATCCTCCGAAAACTTCGGTGTGGACGGCAACAACGCCCTTCACGCCTTCTGTCACGCCGACGGCGGCTATCATCTCATGGGCTGCATGCTCTCCGCCGCCTCCTGCAACAAGTGGTTCTGCGAGGACATCCTCGGCACCGCCGACTACGGCGCCGAGCAGTCCGGTCTCGACGACAGGCTGGGGGACAACCGGGTGTTCTTCCTCCCCTATCTCATGGGCGAGCGCAGTCCAATAAACGACACCGACGCCCGCGCGGCGTTCATCGGCATGACCATGGATACGTCCAGGGCGGATATGGTCCAGGCAGTCCTCGAAGGCGTCGCCTTCGCCATCCGTGACAGCGTGGAGGTGGCCCGGGCTCTGGGCGTCGCCCCGGAGCGGAGCATGCTGTGCGGCGGCGGCGCGAAAAGCGTGCTGTGGCGAAAGATCCTCGCCAACGTGCTCGACATGCCCCTCGATATCCCCGTCAGCGAGGAGGGGCCCGGCTGCGGCGGCGCCATGCTGGCCATGGTGGGCTGCGGCGTGTACGGCAGCGTCCGTGAGTGCGCCGACGCCATAGTGAAGGTCAGCTCCACGGTGGAGCCCGACCGGACACTGGCGGCAAAATACGAGGCGCAGTACGCTAAATTCCGCACCCTCTACCCCGCTTTGAAGGACGTTTTCAAGGGTCTCAAATTATGAGCGTCACCGGCCGTCCGCCGGAGGACTACTCCGGCATAATCGGCGCAGTGGTGTCCGGCAGGATCGACCGGCCCATGCATTCCGTCCATCCCCGGCATCCCAATATCGTCTATCCCGTGAACTACGGCTGCGTGGAGGGCGTTTTCGCCCCGGACGGTGAGGAGCAGGACGTTTACGTGCTGGGGGCCGACGGCCCCATCGAGACGTTCACCGGCACCGTGATCGCCGTGTACCACCGCTTTGACGACGTTGAGGACAAGTGGATAGTCTCCCTCACCGGCGAGGACTTCTCCGACGAGGAGATACTCTCCTCGATTCGCTTTCAGGAGCAGTATTTCACCGGTGAACTGTTCAGATAAAAAAGCCCCCGGCCTTTCAGGCCGGGGGTCTTTTTTTACGCCAGTTCCGCCTTCTGCCGCGGCGTGAGGCGATCCCAGTATTTTCGTATGAAATACGCCGGGCCGCAGCTCCACGCGTGGCAGAAGCTGTTTATCATCATGGAGCCGTAGGGGGACGTGTCCGGGGATTCCGGGTCGAAGATCTCGTAGAAGCAGTCGGCCCCGTCGTCGGCCATGGCGCCCCAGTATCCGGCCACGTACTCAAAGCCCTCGCAATACATGCCGCACTCCATCAGCGCCTTCACGAAATGGTCGTGCATGTAGGGGGTCGTCATCTTCAGGTCGTTGCCGTTTCGCAGAAGCCGTGTGAGTATATCCCGCGCCCGCTCCCGGTCCGCAGCCCCGGACAGTATCATCCACACCTGGGAGGCATAGGATATCTGCCCGTCTTTGCCGCTCCGGTAAAAGAGCGCGTCACCGTCCCAGAGAAATCTCTCCGCGGCGGCGATGAGTCTGTCCCGCAGCGAGCGCAGATACCCGGCTCTTTCACCGTCGCCCAGCGCGTCGGCCAGCGCCGCTGCCTGCCCGGCGGCGTAGATGAACACTCCCTGGGCTCCGGCCTGCTTGCTGAGGTCGTCGTTCCAGTCCAGGAAGCACCACCAGCCCTCGGGCTCAACGATGAGTCCGTTATCATCCAGCAGCTTTTCCGACAGTTCTATCTGACGGAAGGCGGTGGGCGCCAGGTTCGCGAGGGTCTCCCGGTCCCCCGTCTCCCGCCAGTAATCGTAAAGGCAGGACACGAAGAAAAGGCTGTAATCGAATAGCCGGGTGTCGTCCACTATGACCCGGGGCTCCGTGAACATGCACGCCCCGACGCTGCCCTCGTTCTGCGTCACGCCCGCGAAGAGGTACAGGCAACGCCGCACCAGGTCGAGATTTCCGAAGGTGAGATAGTTCACCTGGGCCTGCAGCCGCAGATCGCCTATCCACAGCCGCCGGTCCCGCTTGGGGCCGTCCTCGAAGACGTCCTGCATGCAGTCCTCCATGGTCTTTACGGCTATGTCGTCCAGCCGTTTCAGCCGGGGCGGCAGATCCGAAGGGGCCGGTTTGAGCGCGCCTGTGTCGGCGGAGGTGACGGTCCTGCACTCCACGTCCTTCACCACCACCCGGTACTTTGGCGAGGTGTCAACGGCCGTGATCTCCAAATATCTGAACGCGTAGCGCCGGGGCATGCTCACCGCAGCGGGCAGCACGTCCACGTGGATGAACTCCTCCTGCAGCCAGCTTGAGCTGATGGAGCCGGAGTAGGAGGCCGTATCCTCCCCTATCTCACAGGGCCGCTCCCCCAGCTTTATGCGCAGGTGGGCGGGAGCGTCCGGGGGACTTCCCGCGCTTTCAAGGGTGAAGCTGACGAAGCCCACCCGGTGATCTCCGAAGTCGTAGCACACGCTCTCCCCCTTCCCCAGTTCCCGGGGCAGGAGGGGGCTGTTCTCGGCCACAGCCTCCCAGCGGTCCCCCCGCTTCTCCATTCTGACCGTCCCGACGGGAGCGCACAGGGCTGACCTGAGGGGCCGTCTGTACCCCTCGGCCTTTTCAAGAAACGCCTCGTTGAAATTCATGGTGAAATTTTCGATGCTGTTGCGGATATCCGCCATGAAAACACCTCCCGGTCAGCGTCCGTATTTTCTGTAAGGGGCCATGGGGTCTTTTTTGATCCCCGTTACGGTGTCGAACACCATGGTCTCCCTGCCGTCGGCCGTAAAGGCGGGCCATTCAAGCTCTTGGGTGGAGGGGCTGCCCGTGCGGATGAACTGCGCCCAGGCGTGGGCCATCTTCTCCGACACGCCCTCGCAGCACTCGTGGGCCACTATGCGCATCTGCAGGGGCAGGTCCGCCGTATGCCATGCCATCCGGCGCTCCGGCGCTCTTGCGTGGGGCGAGGGGAACGTCACCAGATAGCTGTATACCGTTCCCGCACCCTTCTCAGCCTTCTCGAGGGCCTGGTTGAAGGAACGGGTCCATCTTCCGCCGCAAAGGCACTGCAGCCGCAGGAGCATGCGGAAGGGATCGTCGCAGGAGGGATCCAGCGCCCGGAACCGGGCGATGACGTCTCCCGCGTTGTCTTTTGTAATGCCGGGGATCGTGCCGTCGGCCAGACGGTCGGGCAGGTCGTCCCACGTCAGTTCCTCCGGCTCGCAGAAGGCGCCGCCCTCCTCGGAGGAGGAGCCCACCAGCAGCGGAAGGGACTCGTCTGCCTCAAGATATTTCATAGCTGCGTTGTACGGCAGGTCCGTATCGTTGGCGCTGGGGCTGAAACGGCGTATGCCCGCCCTGTCGCAGGCGCTCAGTATATCCTGCGCGGGCAGCTCGAGAAGCTTCTGCCAGTCGCCGCCGATACCCAGCTCGGACATGAGGGCTTTCGCGTTGTCCGTTGCCTCGCCGGAATCCATGCTGCCGGGTATGCCGGAGCCGCTCTCCACGATGGCGGCGCGGAAAAGGCCCTTTGCCCCATCCATGGCCAGCAGCGTGTTTATCTTGCTGCCTCCGCCGCTCTCTCCCATGACGGTGACCCTGGCCGGGTCGCCGCCGAAGGCCGCGATGTTGTCCCGCACCCACTCGAGGGCCAGCACCAGGTCAAGTATACCGGCCATGCCGCTGCGCTCGAAGCGTTTGTCAAAGGCTGACAGATCCAGATACCCGAACACGTTGAGCCGGTGGTTTATCCCCACCGCCACGATGTTCTCCTCCTTGACCCATCTGTCGGCCCCCAGCACCAGCGTGCCGGAGCCGCCGGCGTAACCGCCGCCGTGGATGTACACCGCTACGGGCCGTTTACGGTCGTCTATGCCCGGAGTGACCACGTCCAGCACGAGGCAGTTCTCGCTCTGCACCTCGTCCTCACAGCCGAAAAGCTCCCTTTTTCCCCCGGAAAAGTAGTCTCCGAAATCCCAGGACCCGGAGATGCTCGTACCAAACTGCATGGCGATGGGTCCGTTCTTCGTGCAGTCAAGCACGCCCTCCCAGTCGCCGACGGCTCTGGGGGGCTGGAAACGTCTGTCGCCGTCCACCCTGTCGCCGTAGGGTATCCCGCGGAACACCCCCACGCCGTTTCTCCCCTGCCCCTTTACAAGGCCGTGGACGGTACGTACGACGGGTTCCTCATTTGCCACCATTCCGTAGATCGGCTTTCCGTAATTGCTCACGCCGACACCTCCTCGTGAAAGCCGCCGAAGCGGTATTATTTCTGTTTATATTTTACCATATCACAGTACAAAAACAAGGCCGGAGGGGGCATTCGCGCCCCCTCCGGCCACTTTTTCCTTATCTTTCCGAAACGCGTCTGTCCATCTCGTCAAGCTCCTTGACGGGCACCGTCACGTCCACGCCCTCAAAGCCCTCGCCGATGACCTCTTTTGATGAGATGAGCGTCACGAAGGCGTCCGGCGCGTACTTTTTGATGAGGTCCTTCATCTCGTAAACCTGCCGGGGGGACACCACCACCATGAGCATGTTCTTGTCCTGGAAGGAGTAGGTGCCCTTAACCTGCACCAGAGTGGCGCCCCGGTCCAGCTGCTCGTGGATCTGCTTTGAAAGGTACGCCGCGTCCACGCTGGTGATGACCTGGAAAAGGTACGCCCTGTTGAAGCCGTTTATGCACCAGTCCGTGACGATGGAGCAGGTCACTATGGCAAGTCCGGAGTAGACGCCGGTCTCAAGATTGCCGAAGGTCAGCACGGAGGACACCACCACGACAACGTCCGCCATCATGACGAAGGTGCCAAGCGTCAGCACCCGGAAGCGGGTTATGAGGAGCCTGCCCAGCAGGTCCGTGCCGCTGCCGGACACCCTGCCCCGCACCAGCGTGGCGGCGGCAAGGCCGTTCATGGCGCCGCCGCAGACGGCCGCCATGAAGAGGTTGTCCGTCACATTTGGCACCGCGGCAAATACGTCGATGAAGAAGGAGTATACGGCGGTGGATATAAGGGCGGACAGGGTATATTTGCCCCCCTCCACCAGAAGCGACCATATGAACACCGGTATGCTGATGATGAACACCACCATGCCGATGCTGACCCAGGGCAGATAGTAGTTTATCACCATGCCCAGGCCGCCGAAGCCCCCGGCGGCTATGTCGTTGGTTCTGAAAAACAGATTGAAGGCCAGACCGAACAGGGCGTTGCCCAGAATGAGGTAGATATACTCCTTCGGTCTTCCGATTATCTTCTTCACCTGCGTCCCTCCGAAGCACAGTTATATCCGTCATATACCGCATATACGGTATACAGCTTGCCCATTATACCCGCACGCGCCGATTTTATCAAGGGAGCGCGACGGTTTTCGTTGCGATTTTCTCCGTGAAGACCCTGTCGTGCTCCACGAACAGCAGCGTGGGTCTGAAGTTCAGGATCAGTTCCTCCAGCTGCGTGCGGGATATCACGTCGATATAGTTCATGGGCTCGTCCCATACGTGCAGATGTGCGGCCTCGCTCAGCGACCGGGCTATAAGCACCTTTTTCTTCTGTCCGGCGCTGTAATCGGCCATGTCCTTCTCGAACTGCACCCGTTCAAAGCCCAGCTTGCGCAGGATGGCCAGAAACACGCTCTCATCTATGTCGAACTTCGCACCGTACTCCCGCAGGGAGCCGGACATTTCGGCGCTGTCCTGAGTCACGTAGGATATCTTCAGGCCGCTGCCAACCTCCACGGTGCCGGTATGGGGGATATCCTGCCCTGATATGAGCTTGATGATACTTGACTTGCCCGAACCGTTGGGTCCCATGACGGCCACCCGGTCCCCCCGCTCCACGGTAAAGGTGACGCCCGTGCAGACGGGTCCCACCCCGTAATCCACGATCACGTCACTCAGAAGGACGAGGCGGTTTGAGTGATATCGGGGCTGCGTTATCTTCAGAGGGTCCTCCCGCTCGACGTTCTTCAGCAGCTTCTCCTTCTCCTCCGCGGCCCGCTCCCGGCGGGTCTCGATGGCCTTTGCCCGGGCCATCTGCTTCCGGGATTTCTCCCCCTGATAGGCCCGGGAATTGGGCATGCTCTCGGTGGTGGCACCGCCGTGCTTCCGGGCTTCCGCTGTATCGGCCCAGCCCGCCTTCTCCCGGGCGCTGTCCCGCAGCTGCCGAATCTCCCGGCCCAGCTTCTCGTTCTGCGCCAGCTCGAAGGCGTCCTGCCGGTCACGGTTCTGCCGCCACGAGGAGTAGTTGCCCCGCTGCACCTGTATATCTGCTTTGTTTATTGACAGCACGTGGTCTATGCAGCCGTCAAGAAACGCCCTGTCGTGGGATACGAGAATAAAGCCCTTTTTCGTGCGCAGGTAATCGCTGACCAGCTCCCTGCCCCGCATATCAAGATGGTTGGTGGGCTCGTCGATGAGCAGGAACGCGTTTTCCCGCAGAAACATGGCCGCCAGCAGCACCTTCGTCCGCTCGCCGCCGGAAAGCGTCCCGTAGGGGCGGTACAGCGCCCCCTCCTCCACGTCCAGTTTCCCCAGCTCCCGCACTATCTGCCAATAAGGTACGCCGGGGCACACGCCCTCCACCGCCGCCAAGGCGGTGTCGCCCGGGTCCGCGGGCTCATAGGGAAAATACTCGAACTCCACCGGAGCGGATATCACGCCGGTATACTCGTACTTCCCCATCAGAAGATTGAGGAACGTCGTCTTGCCCCTGCCGTTGCGGCCGATGAAGCCCAGCCGCCAGTCCGTGTCTATCTGAAAAGACACGTGCTGGAATATATTGTCGTAACTGCCTTCGTAGGCGAAGGTCAGGTCGGAAACGTCTATAAGTGCCATATCATACCTCCGGAAAACAAAAATCGGTCACGGGAACAGCTGTCCCGTGACCGATGAAATGGGCATAATAAGGCCGCACATGGGTCAAATAGGCGCACTTTTCCCGCTGATGCAACAAATCGTCAGCAAGAAAAGCGATACATCCTTTCACCCCTTTATCAAGATACGTATATTATACCGTCCGGTGCGTCGTTTGTCAAATGGCGGAAACAGCGCCGTGGCGCAAAGGCGGGAAATGTGGTACAATAGCGTAAATCGTCAGCGAGGTGGGCCATGGAAATTACACTTGAAAATCTGCGGCGGTTCATGCTTTTGAAACAGGGGCTTCTGGGCGGGTACCGGTTCGAGGGCAAAGCCGGGGCCCTTGAGTACATCCGTCAGGCCGGGTGCATCCAGTTCGACCCCATCGACGTATGCGGACGCAACGCGGAGCTGACGCTGCAGTCCCGGGTAAAGGGCGTTACGAAAAAGGATCTGTACGACCTGCTCTACACCGACCGGGCGCTGGTGGATTACCCGGACAAGGAGATGTCCGTCCTTCCGGTGGAGGACTGGCCCTTTTTCGCCCGATGGCGCGATACGGCGTTGAGAAACGCCGACCGCTTTGAGGAACTCGGCCCTCTCATAGACAAGGTGATGGCCTATATAGCCGGGAACGGCCCCGTCAGCTCAGACGCGCTGCCCGTGCAGGGGCAGATACGCTGGAACTCCGCCATCCACTGGAGCGGCGACTGGCACAACAAGACCGGCGCCGCCAGGGCCGTGCTGGAACAGCTGTATTCTGACGGGCGGCTCATCATCCACCACAAGGAGGGCACGAGAAAGTTTTACGACCTGGCCTCCCGCCACATACCCGAGGAGATCCTGTCCGCCCCCGACCCGAATGCGGAGCTTCCCGACCACGTCAAATGGGGCGTGATACGCCGCATCGGCGCCGTCGGCGCGCTGTGGGACAAACGCTCGGACAGCCTTATGGGAATATGGGGCATGGACACCGACCGGCGCCGCAGGGCCTTCAGGGAGCTGACGGAAAGCGGCGGGATCACCCCCCTCTTCGTCCCCGAAACAGCAGACACGTTCTATATCCTCACGGAGGATCTGCCGCTAATTGACAAGGCGGCGGCGCCCCAGCGTCCCAGGTGTGAATTCCTGGCCCCGCTGGACCCGCTGATGTGGGACAGGAAGCTTATCGAGACCGTCTTCGGCTTCCGCTACCGCTGGGAGGTATATACCCCGGCATCGAAGCGGCAGTTCGGCTACTACACGCTGCCCATAGTTTACGGCGACGGGTTTGCGGGGCGCATCGAGGCCGCAGCGGACGTAAAGGGCGGCATTATGCATGTGAAAAACGTCTGGTTTGAGGACGGGGTACGCCGGACAAAAAAGCTGGAGGCGGCCATACGCTCCGCCGCCGGGAGGCTGGCTAAATTCAATGGATGCAGAGAAATAAAATACCCGGAGGGATAACCCTCCGGGTATTATTATTTACCGAATGAAGTTGGTGCCCACTCTGGGCTCGGGGACCGGCGGCGTTATACCCGCCTTCTCCCCCGCCTCCTTCAGCTTCAGGAACCAGGCCATGTTGCGGCCCAGTGTCCGCATTATCTGCAGTCCCTCAAGATCCTGCTTCACCTCTGCGGGGTTGTTACCGTGGACCATGTTGGGGTACTGGGAGGTGATTATGGGCATCTGGCCGTGCTGGAAGTATTTGTTTATCTGGTCCAGCGCCGAGGTGGTGCCGGCCCGGCGGGCGGATACCACGGAGGCGGCGGGCTTATGCCGGTAGGGATGCGGATCGCCGTGGGCGGAGTAGAACACCCTGTCCATGAAGCTCATAAGGGCGCCGTTCATACCGAAGTAGTACACCGGGGAGCCGAACACGAAGCCGTCGTATTCCGGTGCTTTGGAGGCGAACTCGTTCACCGCGTCGTCCATGAAGCACTTGCCCAGCTTGCGGCACTGTCCGCAGCCCAGACAGCCGCTGATGGGCTTGGGGCCTATCCAGAAATGGTCGGCCTTTATGCCCTCGGCCTCGAGGGCTCCGGCCACCTCGCAAAGAGCCGTATACGTGCAGCCCCGGGCATGGGGGCTTCCGTTTATAAGCAGAACCTTCATATCTTTCTCCTTTCAGCGATCACTTCTTCACGTCGAGGCCCAGCTTTTTCACAGCGTCCTCACGCATCTTGTACTTGAGTATCTTTCCCGCGGCGTTCATGGGGAACTCATCCACGAATTCGATGTAGCGGGGCACCTTGTGGCGGGCCAGCCGCTCCACGATAAACTTTCTCATCTCCGGCTCGGTGATGTTCTCCCCCTCCTTCAGGATGATGCAGGCCATAGCCTCCTCACCGTAGCGCTCGTCGGGCACGCCGATGACCTGCACGTCCGACACGGCGGGGTGGGTGAGGATGAACTCCTCTATCTCCTTGGGATATATGTTCTCGCCGCCACGGATGATCATATCCTTAATACGGCCGGTTATGCGGTAGTTGCCGTCGGCATCGCGGCAGGCCAGGTCGCCGGAGTGGAGCCAGCCGTCGGCGTCCACCGTCTCCCGGGTAGCCTCTGGCATCTTGTAATAGCCCTTCATGGTGTTGTAGCCCCGGGAGCAGAACTCGCCGTTGACGCCGTCGGGCACCTCTTTGCCAGTCTCCGGGTCTACGACCTTGCACTCCACATGGGGGAAATCGTATCCCACGGTCTCGGTGCGCAGCATGATGTCGTCCGTCCAGGCGGACATGGTGCTGCCGGGCGAAGACTCGGTCTGACCGTAAACGCTGACTATGCCGGTCATGTTCATCTCATCGGGCTGGGCGGCCCGGCGCATCAGCTCGGGAGGACAGCCGGAACCGGCCATGATGCCGGTGCGCATGTGGGAGACATCGGTCTTGCGGTAGTCGGGGTGGTTGAACATGGCTATGAACATGGTGGGCACGCCGTTGAAGCAGGTTATCTTCTCCTGATTTATGCAGGCCAGGGAGGATTTGGCGGAAAAATAGGGCATGGGGCACATGGTGGCGCCGTGGGTCATGGAGCTGGTCATGGACAGCACCATGCCGAAGCAGTGGAACATGGGCACCTGGATCATCATCCTGTCTGCGGTGGAAAGGCCCATCCTGTCGCCGATGCACTTGCCGTTGTTGACCACGTTGTAGTGGGTGAGCATCACGCCCTTGGGAAATCCGGTGGTGCCGGAGGTGTACTGCATGTTGCACACGTCGTCGGGACGGACGGCGGCCGCCATCCTGGCCACCTCCTCCTTCGGCACGAGCTCCGCCCTGTCCATGGCCTCCTCGAAGGTGAGACAGCCGGGCTGACGGAAATCAACGGTCACCACGTTGCGCAGGAACGGCAGGCGGCGGCAGTGGAGGGGCTCGCCGGGCTTCGACGTGGCTATCTCCGGACACAGCTCGTTTATTATCTGGCGGTAATTCGAGTCAAGGGCGCTCTCGATCATCACGAGGGTGTGGGTGTCGGACTGCCGCAGCAGGTATTCCGCCTCGTGGATCTTGTAGGCGGTGTTCATCGTCACCAGCACGGCGCCTATCTTGGCGCTTGCCCAGAAGGTGATGTACCATGCGGGCACGTTGGTGCACCACACCGTGACCTTGCTGCCGGCCTTCACGCCCAGACTCACCAGCGCTCTGGCAAAGCGGTCCACGTCCTCCCGGAACTCCTCGTAGGTGCGGGTATAATCCAGCGTGGTGTACTTGAAGCAGTACTGGTCGGGGAACTCCTCGGCCATGCGGTCGAGCACCTGGGAGAAGGTATAGTCGATGAGCTCGTCCTTCTTCCACACGTACTGACCGGTGCCGTCGTGATTCATATAGAGCGGGCTCTTCTTGCCCCGGGTGTTCTCGAAGCGCTCCATATAGTTGACGAAGTGGGGGAAGATGACCTCTCTGTCCGTCAGCTCCTCCAGGTAGTCGGGCTTCCACTCAAGGGAGATGAAGCCGTCGTAATCTATGGAGTACAGCGCCCGCATAACGTCCGCCACGGGGAAGGTGCCCTCGCCGATGAGCTCATAGCCGCCGTCGTCGCTGCTGTCGCGGATGTGCACGTGCTTGACGTAGGCGCCAAGGTTCGTGATGGAGTCCGCGGCGCTCTCGCCGAAATCCCGGTAGGGATGATGCACGTCCCATATAACGCCTATCTCGTCGCAGGCGAAATGGTCCAGAAGCCTGCGCAGACGCCCCGTGTCGGAGAACACGCCGCTGGTCTTTATAAGCAGCGTAACGCCGCTGTCCCTGGCCATGGGTATGAGCTTTTCCAGATTTTTCATGATGGCGTCCCTGTCGTCGTGGGCGGCGAAGGCCGCCACGTAGGGCACCCGCATCTCTTTTGCCAGGGCGAACATTGAGTTCAGGTTTTTTATCTCCTCGTCATCCCCGGAGGAGAAGTCGCAGGAGGTGTCAAAGCAGGGTATGGACAGCCCCAGCTCCCGCAGCTGCCGGACGGTGGCGGGGGCGTTGTACTGGTGGAAAGGGCCTCCCCTGCCCGTCAGCTCCGGTGATTTGAACGCGTTATATATCTCTATGCCGGCAAAGCCCATCTCCTGAGCCGTGTCCAGCATATCCTGCCAGGTCATGTCGTCCCAGCCGCGGATCGAATAGGAAAGCTTCATCCCTCAGCCTCCTCATACGCTATCTTGTTCACCGCCGCCACGTAAGCGCTGATGGAGGAGGCGATGATGTCGGTGGAAATACCTCTGCCGGAGTACACCTTGCCGCCGGAGCGCAGGCGGACCACTGTCTCGCCCATGGCCTCCCGGCCCTCGGTGACGGCCTGTATCTGGAAATCGTCCAGCTCGTAGTGGGTTCCCACTATCTGCTCGATGGCCAGGAAACTGGCGTCGATGGGGCCGTCCCCCACGGCAAGACCGTCCAGCACCGCGTCGCCCTTCTTCATGCGGATATGGCTGGTGGCGGTGATGGTGTTGCCGGAATTGATGACGAAGTTCTCCAGCGTGTAGGTGGGCGGCACCTGCAGCGCCGCGCTGGCCACTATGGC
>JAEETR010000085.1 GCA_016286595.1 Oscillospiraceae bacterium
GTTGAGGGAGTAGATGTTGCCGCCGGGGGCGGTGATGTCGGGCTTAAGGCTCAGATCACCGGGAACGCCCCAGGAGGAGAATTCGCTCATGGTGTAGTAATCGGCGTCGTAATCCACCGCCTTGACGCTGTCGTATATGGTGATGGTGCCGGTATACATGTCACCGTTGACGGACTCGGCGTTGTCCTTGAGCCACTGGCCGTCCTCCTTCAGGATGGTGACGGCGGGGATATGGTACTTGTAGCCGGTCAGGTTCATGCTGATGGTGCCCGACTGGTTGTTGGCGATGATGACAGCCACGGCGCCGGCCTCAGCGATGGCGTTGGCCTTCACGAAGAAGGAGGAGGTGCCGCGGTTGCAGATGCCGATCTTGCCCGTCAGATCGATATCCTCGAAATTGTTGACGGTGTACTCGCCGGTATCCTCGTCGATATCGGCGCCGAAGTTGTCAAGATAGACGTACTCATAGGTGCCGGCGACGGAGGAGATGGGATCGTTGCCGTAGCCGCTGGCCTCGGTGTAGAAGATATCCTGATCGTACGCCGAGAAGTAGGCGCCGGTCATACCGTCGTTATCCACGGAAGCCACGGTGAAGGAGTTGGCGAAGGAGCCGGGGCTGCCGCCGGTCATGTAGTTCTTGTCCTCGGCATAGAGATAACCGGTGCCGAAAAGGCCGCTCAGGCGGGTATTGTCTGCCCAGGCGCCGTTGTTGCCCATGGAGATGGACACCAGGGTGTCGGCCTTGGTCAGCTTCTTCAGTATGGACTCGTAGCCGCCGCTGAAGGTGAAGCCGGCGGCGCCGGAGCCCAGGGACAGGTTGACGGAGTCGGCGCCGAGGACGATGGCGTCCTCGATGGCGGCGAAGTAGTCGGAGTCGTAAGCGCCGCCGCCCTTGCCGAAGACCTTCATGACCATGACCTGAGCGTCGGGGGCCTGGCCCTGAGTGCTGACGGCGGTCAGGGACTCCTCGTAGCCGCCGTTTCCGTCGTCAACGTAGCGGTTGCCGGTGGCGATGCCCGCCACGTGGGAGCCGTGCTCGCCCTGTCTGTCGTTGACGTGGGTCACGTCAAGGTCGCCGTCCACGTAGTTGACGGCGTAGGGGATCTTGCTGCTTATGTAAGCGCCCTCGGCGTCAGCGCCGGCGAACTTGGAGGCGTTGAGCGCGCTCCACACGCTGACAACGTCAGCGGCGGTGAGCTTGAGGGAAGCGCCGTCCTCGGCTATGGCGTAATCGAAAGCGCCCTCGTCGAACAGCTCGTGATCGACGTCAAGGCCGGTATCGACGATGGCCACCAGGCTGCCCGCGCCGGTATAGCCGCTGGCCCAGAGGGTCTGGGTGCCGGTCATCTGGCTGGCGATGGACATATCGGGATCGTCGGCGTCTCTGCTGACGACCTGGGGCTCATAGCGCATCTCAAGGACAACTTCCTTGACGCCGCTCATGGCCTCGATATCCTTGATGGAGCCGTAGGGCACGTTGGCGGAGATGATGTTGGCCGCCAGGGTGAAGTTCCACACCGTGTCCAGCTTCTTGCCGCCGAGGGCCTGCTTGGAGATGCGCTCGGCCACGTCGGCCTGCTCTCTGGCGAGACTCTCGCGGTAGGCTATAGCGCCGGGGTTGGCTGCGACGTTCTCAGCGGCGTAGCCCACTTCCAGCACGGAAGCCCTTTCCAGCACGATGGAAACACGCACCATGTCGGTGTCGGCGAAGGGAGCTTCCTGCTCGGCAGGGGTAAACCTGCTGTCCTTCACAGGAGCGCTCTTTTCAGCGTCTTCCACCTTCTCCCACGTCACCTTTACCTTCGGGGCCTTGTCGCCTTCGGCAAGCGCCGGTACAGCCAGGGCGACGACCATCGAGAGGGTCAGGATCAGCGCGAGAAAGCGTTTCCATGATCTCTTCATAGTTTGTCTTCCTTTCCTTTGTTTCTTCTTTCCTGGCCGCGCGAAACGGCCGAAAAAACTTTATTTATTATAATGTGGATAGGATGAATTTTCAAGATTTTTATTGCATATTTTTCAGATTCGTTAAATCGCTGCGTCGTTAGCGCGCTAAACCGCGGGCCCCGCTCCCGCAAACGAAGAAGATCCCGCCGCAAAACGGCGGGATCTTCGTATTGAGATCGCAGTATTCAGCGCTGCTCCATGGGCACGTAGGAACCCCGCACGGCGGCGTTGCGGTAGGCCGGACGGATGAGCCTCCGGGAGGAGAGGACCTCCTCTATGCGGTGGGCGCACCAGCCGGATATGCGGGCCACGGCGAACATGGGGGTATACAGCTCGTCGGGTATGCCCAGCATGCTGTAAACGAAGCCTGAGTACAGGTCCACGTTGGCGCAGATGGGGAAATTCATGTGCTTGCGGCTCATGAGCAGAGGCGCGCCCAGGCGCTCCACGTCCTCCACCAGGACGAACTCGTCCAGGCGGCCGTTCTTTTCCGCCACGCTGCGGGCGTATTTTTTCAGAAGCTGCGCCCTGGGGTCCGACATGGTATATACCGCGTGGCCCAGGCCGTAGATCTTGCCGGACATGTCACCCGCTCTTCCGTCGAGTATCCTTCCAAGATAGGCGGTGACCTCCTCGTCGTCGTTGACGTCGCGGATATTCTCGCGCATATCCTTTATCATCAGCGCGGCGGCGTTGGCGGCTCCGCCGTGGAGGGGACCCTTAAGGGCGCCCACCGCCGCGGCGATGGCGCTGTAGGTGTCGGCTCCGCTGGAGGCCACGGTGCGGCAGGCAAAGGTGGAGCAGTTGCCCGCGCCGTGCTCGGCGTGGAGCATGAACAGCGTGTCCAGCAGCTTTGCCTCCTCGTCCGTATAGTTCTTGTGATGGCGCACCAGCCGCAGGAAGTTCTCGGATACTGACAGGTGCTCCTTGGGGTTGTGGATGTAGAGGGACTCGCCGTCGTAATAGTGCTTTTTCACCGCGTAGGCGTCCGCCACGATGGTGGGGAAGCGGGCGATGAGCTCTATGGACTGGCGCAGCATGTTCTCCGGCGAGGTGTCGTCGGGGTTCTCGTCATAGGAATAGAGGGACAGCACTCCCCTGTTGAGCTTGTTCATCACGTTGGGGCTGGGTGCTTTAAGGATCATGTCCTCAAAGAAGCCCTCCGGCAGCTGCCTGGCCTTTGAAAGAGCCTTGTTGAATATCTCCAGCTGAGACTCGTCGGGCAGAGTGCCCATCAGCAGGAGATAGGCCACCTCCTCATAGCCGAAGGTGTTGGCCGCCCGGTGGGAGGCGACTATGTCCTCCACGTCAATGCCCCGGTAATAGAGCTTGCCGGGCTGGGGCACGCGGGTACCCTCCCCCATCAGGTAGCCGATAACGCTGCCGATGCGGGTGACGCCCGCCACAACGCCGGAACCGTCGGCGTTTCTCAGGCCCCGCTTTATGCTCTGGTCGGCGAAGTAGCTCTCCTCAATATTATATTCCTTTTCAAACGCGTCACCGAGCTGTCTTACGCAAGCGTCGACCTCGTAGAAGCTGGCATCCGTCATATTTCTCACCTTCTTTGGGAAAATATGCAACGAGTATAGCGCCTTTTTTTCGGAATTGCAAGAGTTAATGCCGCAAAATTCAATTTTCGTCTGTTTCACCCCATTTGGCTCTCAGGATTTGCAAGTTTTGTTCAACATCATGTATTTTGACCTTTCGGCGGCACTTGTCAAATCGAATAAATACTGCTATACTTTTGCAGTATAATAAGAAAGGAGTGCCAAACCATGATCAAACTCCATGCCGGACCGGTAGTGATATCCGGCGGGAAGCCCGTGGACGCGCCCTCCGGAGCGGACACGGCAGCCCGGGCAAAGACTCTTGCGTATACCATTCTGGGTGCCCACGACAAGCTGGGCAGCCCCGACATCTTCGGCATCAAATTCGACTCCCTCATCTCCCACGACATAACCTATGTGGGTATAATCCAGACGGCCATGGCCTCCGGCCTGAAGCGCTTCCCCGTCCCCTACGCTATGACGAACTGTCACAACTCCCTGTGCGCTGTCGGCGGCACCATAAACGAGGACGACCACGTGTTCGGCCTGTCCGCCGCCAGAAAGTTCGGCGGCATCTTCGTGCCGGCCAACTACGCCGTCATCCACCAGTACGCCCGAGAGACGCTGGCCACCGGCGGCGGCATGGTGCTGGGCTCCGACAGCCACACCCGCTACGGCGTGCTGGGCACCATGGGCGTGGGCGAGGGCGGCCCGGAGCTGGTCAAGCAGCTGCTGGGCGACACCTACGACGTGCCCCGTCCTCCGGTGGTGCTGGTATGGCTCACCGGCGCGCCGCGCAGAGGCGTCGGCCCCCACGACGTGGCCATCGCCGTATGCGGTGCAGTATATAAAAACGATTTCGTAAAGAACAAGGTCATGGAGTTCGCCGGTCCCGGCATAAAGAACCTTTCCATCGACTACCGCATGGGCATCGACGTGATGACCACCGAGTGCGCCTGCCTCAGCTCCGTATGGGAGACCGACGGCGCCGTGGAGGAGTATTACGCGGTGCACCGCCGTCCCGGCGATTTCAAGTCCCTTTCCGTGCAGGAGGGAGCCTACTACGACTCCATGATCGAGATAGATCTATCCACCGTGGAGCCGATGATCGCGCTGCCCTTCCACCCCTCGGAGGCATACACCATCCGCGAGCTGCTGGCCAACCCCGGCGACATCCTCCGGGAGGCCGAGAAGAGAGCGGAGAAGCTGTATCCCGGCCTTGCGCCTCATCTCACCGACAAGGTGGTCAACGGCAGGATCATGATCGACCAGGGCGTCATCGGCGGATGCAGCGGCGGCATGTACGACAATATCGCCGAGGCTGACGCCATACTGAAGGGCGGCAGCGTGGGCAGCGGATACTTCAGTCTGTCCGTCTATCCCCCCAGCATCCCCGTGGCCATGGAACTCATGCAGAGCGGCGTGACCATGTCCCTGACCCAGGCGGGCGCTGTGTTCAAGCCCTGCTTCTGCGGTCCCTGCTTCGGCGCCGGCGACGTGCCCAACAACGGCGGCTTATCCATCCGCCACACCACCCGCAACTATCCCAACCGCGAAGGCTCCCGCCCCGTGGACGGGCAGCTTGCCTACACCGCGCTGATGGACGCCCGCTCCATCGCCGCCACCGCCAGGAACGGCGGCGTGCTGACCCCCGCCGACGAGCTGGACTACGTCTCCCCCGCCCCGCGTCACCCGCAGTTCGACGCCGCCGCCTACGACAACCGGGTATATTACGGCTTCGGCAAGGCCAACCCCGGGGAGGAGCTGCGCTTCGGCCCCAACATCACCCCCTGGCCCGAGATACCCGCCCTGCCCGAGGACCTCGAGATGGAGCTGGCCAGCGTCATACATGACGCCGTTACCACCACCGACGAGCTCATCCCCTCCGGCGAGACCAGCTCTTACCGCTCCAATCCCCAGAAGCTGGCCACTTTCGCGCTGTCCCGCCGCGACCCCGAGTACGTAGGCCGCACTCAGGCGATAAAGGCCAAGGGCATCGGCTCCGTCATATTCGCGGAGTGCCCCGGCGACGGCTCCGCCCGCGAGCAGGCCGCCTCCTGCCAGAGAGTTCTGGGCGGCGCGGCGAATATCTGCAGAAAGTTCGCCACCAAGCGCTACCGCTCCAACTGCATCAACTGGGGCATGCTTCCCCTGGAGATAATCGGCGACGAGCCCTTTGACTACGTCCCCGGCGACAAGGTGACCATCCCCGGCGTGCGCAGGGCCATCGAGTCCGGCGCGGACGTCCTCACCGGCTACATAAACGGAAAAGAGTACAAGTTCAACATCGCCCCTCTTACCCAGAACGAGCGGGAGATCATACTGGAAGGCTGCCTTATGAACTGGTACGCCGCCCATCAGACGGAGGAGTAATACAATGAGTAAGATAAAAATGGCAAACCCCATCGTGGAGATGGACGGCGACGAGATGACCCGCATCCTTTGGAAGATGATAAAGGAAGACCTCATCGAGCCCTACGTGGAGCTTAACACCGAGTACTACGATCTGGGCCTTGTCCACCGGGACGAGACCAACGACCAGGTCACCGTGGACGCCGCCGAGGCCATCAAGAAGTACAAGGTCGGCGTGAAATGCGCCAACATAACCCCCAACGCCCAGCGTGTGGAGGAGTACCATCTCAAGGCCATGTATCCCTCGGCCAACGCCACCATCCGCGGCATCCTTGACGGCACCGTGTTCAGAGCCCCCATCGTCACCAGCCGGATAAAGCCCTATATCCCCACCTGGACCAAGCCCATCACCATCGCCCGCCACGCCTACGGCGACATCTACAAGGCCACCGAGTACCGTGTACCCGGCCCCGGCAAGGCGGAGCTGGTGTTCACCGCCGAAAACGGCGAGAAGACCACCCTTGACGTCTACGACTTCGAGTGCCCCGGCGTCATCCAGGGCACGCACAATAAGGACACCTCCATCGAGATGTTTGCCCGGGCCTGCTTCGAGTACGCCCTGGGTGTGAAGCAGGACCTGTGGTTCGGCACCAAGGACACCATATCCAAGAAGTACGACGGACAGTTCAAGGAGATA
>JAEETR010000086.1 GCA_016286595.1 Oscillospiraceae bacterium
AGCGCGCCGTGCTCGATGCCGACCTGGTTATCGGTGCGGTTCTGATTCCCGGTGGTTCTACGCCCAAGCTGTTCAAGAGGGAGTATCTGAAGAAGATGCGCCCTGGTGCCGTGTTCGTGGACGTGGCCATCGACCAGGGCGGCTGCGGCGAGTCCAGCCATGTCACCACCCACGACGATCCCGTGTTTATTCAGGACGGCGTGGTCCACTACTGCGTGGGCAACATGCCCGGCGCGGTGCCCCGCACCAGCACCATCGCTCTGACCAACGCCACCCTGCGCTACGGTCTGCAGATCGCCAGGAACGGTCTTGAGGCCGCCTGCCGGGAAAGCGACGTCATATGCTCCGGTGTGAACACCTACGACGGAAAGATCACGTGCAAAAACGTGGCTCTTGCCCACGGCTGCGAGTATACGGATATAAAGCAGCTGATATGAGCGCCCCGCGGCGCGCCCCGGCAAAATAATATTTGTGGAGGAATAAACCATGGCTGTATGTCCCAAATGCGGCAGTGAGATAAGCGACAGCGCGAAGTTCTGTCCTCACTGCGGATCTCCCATAGCCCCGCAGGAGGTCGTTTCGGCGGTGAACGAGACCGTGAACGAGGCGACCGCACCCGTTCAGGAGACGGCGCAGACCGTCGTCCCGCCCCAGGCGGCTCCCGTCTTCGCGGCGGAGCCCGCTCCCCCGGCGGAGGCTCCCCAGCCCGCGGCTCCCGTTCCGGCGCCCGAGGCTCCCGGGCAGAAGAAAAAGTTCCCCGTCAAGGCTCTCATCTTCGGTCTTGCGGGCGTGGCGCTCATCGCGCTGGTGATACTTGCCATATCCTTCTTCGGCGGCAGGGGCGGCAGCGGCGCCAACTACGCCATGTATCTGAAGGACAAGGAGATATTCTTCAGCGACCTCAAGAAGAACGCCAAGCCCCGTCAGCTCACCTCCAGACTGGTGAACGGCGATTACAACCCCTCCAACGAGGACCTGGAGGACGCGGGACGGAATCTGGCCTATTACACCGTCGTCAGCAAGGACGGCAAGACCGTTTTCTACCCCGACAAGGTGGATGACAGCGTCTCGGTATATTACAAGAGCGCGGTCAAGGCCGACGCCGAGGCCAAGAAGATCGATTCCGACGTGGAGATAATGCGCCTTAACGACGCCGGCACCATCGTAACCTATACCAAGAGCGACCACACCCTGTATCAGTACAGCCTCAAGAGCGAGACAAAGGACAAGATAGCCTCCGACGTCGACAGATTCGTCAACACCGAGGACGGCTCCCGGGTGATCTTCCTGACCGACGACGACGCCCTTTACCTGAAGGACGCCGGCAAGGACAAGGAGAAGCTGGCCTCCGACGTGACCGACATCGTGAGCGCCGACAAGAGCATGTCCGCCATATACTATCTGAAGGACAGCGCCCTGTACAGGCAGGTCATCGGCAAGGATAAGGAGAAGATAGCCTCCGACGTTTACAGCATGGTGAACACCTACGACTCCGGCGAGATGTACTACCTCAGGACCTCCGGCAAGCCCCTGGTGCTCATGGACTACGTTGACGACGACATGAAGGCCGCCGACGCCGCCATGGTCTATCCCGAGTATCCCGAGTACCCCGACTGGTGGGATTACGACACCGACGAGGCGTATGATAAGGCCCTGGAGGAGTACGACGAGGCCTGCGAGGAGTACTGGGACTACTGCGACGCCTGGTATGAAAAAGAGGACAGAGACGAGCTGAGAGAGGCTCTCAGCCAGCCGACCGACGAGTTCGCCTTCTATACCCTTTGCTACTTTGACGGCAAGACCGAGACCGTCATATCCGACGGGCTGTTCGGCTACTACGGACCCGATTACGAGCACGCCGACGACTCTCCCGCCGTTGTGTTCAGCGCCGTGGACAAGGCCGACATGAAAAAGCTCAAGCTCTCCGAGCTTGACTGGTATTTCTCCGCCTGGGACTTCGCCGACAGGCTTGAGGGAACCGCGGAGAAGTTTGTGGCGGTGAAGGGCACCGTCGCCCCCCTGGAGGAGAACACCGCCGAAAGGATGTGGGTAAGCCCCAACGGCACGTCCATCTTCTACGTTGACGAGGTGGACGACGACTACGTCGGCAGCCTTTACAGGATAACCGTCAAGAACGGCACCGTCAGCAAGCCCGAGGTCTACGACACCGACGTTTACGCCTTCTACGGCAGGTTCCTGGACGACGAGCAGTTCGCCTACGTCAAGGACGTCAAGGACTACCAGGGCAGCCTGTATATCAGCAAGACGAAGATTGACGACGACGTGGAGCTGTACGAGGGAGAGTATCACTCCGAGCTCAAGACGCTGCTGTACGTCATCGATTTCAGCGACAGCAGCGAGGCCGGCACCCTGAAGATGTACAAGGACGGCAAGACGACCAAGATCGCCGACGACGTGCGCAGCTTCACCGTGACCCCCGACGGCCGGGTGCTGTATCTGCACGATTACAGCCTTTCCGCCTTTAAGGGCGATCTGTCCGAGTGGAAGGACGGCCAGACCGGCGCCATCGACGACGACGTGGTCTTCCTCTTCCCCGTGAAGACCGACGACATAGTGTATTAAAAAGCGCGAAAAAAAGCCCCGGGCACAGCCCGGGGCTTTTTGCGTGCGGCGCTTATTTGATTATTTTGTAGTATCCCTCGCGTCTGGGAGCGGCGGGACGGGGCTCGCCCTCGGGGTAGCCCAGGATGCAGTTGCCTACGCCCACCCACTCGTCGGGGTCAAAGCCGTACTTCTTCAGCAGCTCTTTTCCCTCGGGGGTCTCGAACTCCTCCTTGGCTCTGTCTATCCAGCAGCCGCCCAGGCCGATGGCGTGGGCCGCGTTGAGCATGTTGCCCATGATGAGGCTGGCGTCCTTGATGGTGTGGAAGTTCTGCTCGCCGGGCTTGCCGAACACCACCACCACGGTGGGGGCTCCGTAGAAGGGGTCGTTGTCACGGCCCATGACGGAGGCGTTGAGCTTCGACAGCAGGGCGATGTCCTCCTTGTTCTGGATGGCGATGAGCTGGGGCAGCTGACGGTTGGCGGCGGTGGGGGCGTAGATGCCCGCCTCCAGCACGGTCCTGAGCTCCTCGTCGGTTATCTGTTCGGGCTTGAATGAGCGGTAGGAGCGGCGCTCCAGCAGGTCTTTTATGGTCTGATTCATTTTTCTGCCTCCTTCCGGCAAATTTGATAGTATAATGATAGCACAGCCGGTGCGGGATTTCAATGCCTACGATAAAGATAAGCATTGCGCCGCGCCGGACGATTTCCGCTTCGAGGTACGTTCCATGACTCTTCCCGACGAGATCATATGCCGCGCCTGCCCGCGAAACTGCGGGGCGGTCCGCACCCTCACCGAGGGGGGCGGCTTCTGCGGCGCCCCCCTGCTGCCCCGTATAGCCAGGGCCGCCCCCCACATGTGGGAGGAGCCGGTCATAAGCGGCAGGTCGGGCAGCGGGACCGTATTCTTCTCCGGGTGCAGTCTGCGGTGCGTGTTCTGTCAGAATTACGACGTTTCCGCGGGGAATTTCGGCAAGACCGTCACGGTGGAGAGGCTGCGGGAGATATTCCAGGAGCTGATCGCCCTGGGCGTGCACAACGTAAACCTTGTCACCGCCGACCATTACGTGGACGCGGTGCTGTGCGCTCTGGACAGACCCCTCCCCGTCCCCGTGGTGTGGAACAGCGGGGGCTATCAGAAGGCGGATACGCTGCGGCGGCTGGAGGGAAAGGTGCAGATATACCTGCCGGACATGAAATACTCCGATTCGGAAGCGGCCCGCCGGTACTCCGCCGCCCCGGATTATCCGGACGCCGCGAAGGCCGCGATAACGGAGATGTACCGCCAGACGGGACCTTACGTCATCAAGGACGGGATAATGAAAAGCGGCGTGATCATCCGCCATCTGGTGCTGCCGGGACAGCTGAAGAACACTTACGGCGTCATCGACTGGGTCGCGGACACCTTCGGACCGGGGCAGGTGCTGTTCTCCCTCATGAGCCAGTACACGCCCATGGGACGAGCCGCGAACTACCCGGAGATAGACCGGCGCATAACCTCCAGCGAGTACCGCCGCGCCCGGGAGTATATGGAGAAAAAGGGCGTGACCGACGGGTTTTATCAGGAGAAATCCAGCGCGAAGGAGGAGTACACTCCCCCCTTCGACCTGACGGGCGTCGAGTAGCCGTGCCGACAATTCGCGGCCCTTGCATTATTTATCCTCCGGTGCTATAATTCCATTATAAAATACCACTATTGTGGGCATAGTTAAAATGCCGCCCGGCGGGCGGCCTATACTTAAGGCAAGAGGGTGAACCTTTTTGACAAAGTATATAATCACCGGCGGCAGGCCCCTTAACGGGGAGATATCGATCAGCGGCGCGAAGAACGCGGCGCTGGCCATCATCCCGGCGGCCCTTCTGGTCAGCGGCAGGTGCCGGATAGAGAATATACCCCAGATAAAGGACGTGACCATCCAGCTGCAGATACTGCAGCACATGGGGGCGGACGTGCGCATGGTGGACAGCCACACCATGGACATCGACTGCACCGGCATATCCAGCCCCATAGCGGATTTTGACGAGATGCGCCAGATCCGCGCCTCCTACTACCACATCGGCACGCTGCTGGGCCGCTTCGGCGAGGCGGTGGTGGCCATGCCCGGCGGCTGCGATTTCGGCGGGGTGCGTCCCATCGACCAGCACGTCAAGGGCTTCCACGCCATGGGCGCCGACGTTGAGGTGAGGAACGGCGTTGTCTACGCCAAAGCCGCCACCGGCAGGATGCACGGGGCCTACGTGAACCTGGACGTGGTGTCCGTGGGCGCCACGATGAACATAATGCTGGCCGCCGTGCTGGCGGAGGGCATCACCGTAATAGAGAACGCCGCCAGAGAGCCCCACATCGTGGACCTGGCCAACTTCCTCAACTCCATGGGGGCGGACGTGCGCGGCGCGGGCACCAACGTTATAAAGATCCGGGGCGTCAAGAAGCTGACGGGCGGCACCTACGCCATCATCCCCGACCAGATAGAGGCCGGCACCTATATGACCGCCGTGGCAGCGGCGGGCGGCAGCGTGCTGGTCAAGAACGTGATCCCCCGCCATCTCAACTGTATCTCCAGCAAGCTGGAGGAGATGGGCGTGGATATAATCAACATGGAGGACAGCGTGCTCGTACGCCGCCGGGGCGCTCTGCACCGGGCCAACGTAAAGACCATGCCATACCCCGGCTTCCCCACCGACATGCAGCCCCAGATAGCCACCGTGCTGTGCCTTGCACAGGGCACCTCCATCATAACCGAAGGCGTGTGGGACAGCCGCTACAAGTACGTTTCCGAGCTCCTGCGCATGGGGGCCAACGTGCAGGTCAACGGCCGCATCGCCGTTATCGAGGGCGTCAAGCGCCTGACCGGCGCCGCCATAAAGAGCTGGGACCTGCGGGCCGGCGCCGCCATGGTCATAGCGGGTCTGTGCGCCGAGGGCGTCACCGAGGTGGAGGGCGTCAACTACATCGAGCGGGGCTACGAAAACCTCGTGGAGAAGCTGCGCAGCGTGGGCGCCGATATCGAAAGCGTCTACGTTCCCGACCCCGAGGGCGTCGAGGAAGAGGAAGCGGTATAATATCGTTATTCAAGGGGGCTTCGCGCCCCCTTGCTGTGTTGTGAAGAGATGGATGTTACTGTCATCTGCGTAGGCAGGCTGAAGGAGAAGTTCTATCAGCAGGCCGCCGACGAGTACGTTAAACGGCTGGGGGCCTGGTGCCGGGTCACGGTGCGGGAATTGA
>JAEETR010000087.1 GCA_016286595.1 Oscillospiraceae bacterium
AGGCGCACCTCCACGGAAAACGTCTTAAGGTGGTCCGGGCCCTCCTCGCCGATGACGTGGTAGGACAGCACCTGCCCGCCCTTTCTCTGCACCAGCTCCTGCAGCTGGGTCTTCGAGTCGGTCACGGCCACGCCGGTACGCTCGTACCCGTCAAGGAGCAGGCTTTTCACGGCTTTCTCGGCGGCTTCGATGCCTCCGTCGAGATATATGGCGGCCAGCACCGCCTCCACAGCGTCCGCCAGGATAGACGGGCGGGTCCTTCCGCCGCCCAGTTCCTCGCCCTTGCCGAGGCGGAGATATGCTCCCAGTCCCAGCCGGGCGGCAACGCCGTCAAGACTGCGCTCGCACACCAGTTCGCTTCTGAGCCGGGTCATCTTTCCCTCAGGCATATCGGCGCTGCGCTCGAAAAGATAGCGCGCCACGATAAGGCCCAGCACCGCGTCGCCCAGAAACTCCAGGCGCTCGTTGCATTGGACCTTTCCGCGCTGCTCGTTGGCGTAGGAGCTGTGGGTCAGCGCCTCGGTGAGCAGTTCCCTGTCCGAGAAGGTATAGCCCAGTTTTTCCTCAAGAGCCTTCATAGCTATTAACCGTTCAGGCGCCCTCTACCATATTGGCGACGTACTCTGCCAGATCTCCGACGGAATTGAGCTTGGCCAGCTCCTCCTCGTTGGTCTCAGCCAGACTGTACTCCTCCTCGAGGGCCATGGTCAGCTCCACTATGTCAAGGGAGTCCGCGCCCAGATCGTCCACAAAAAGCGTGTCGGCGGTGATGGCGTCAAGATCCCTGTTGAACTGGTATGCCACCATCTCGCGAACCTTATCCAAAATCATTCCAGTTACCTCCTGTGATAAATCTCGTCTGTACCCGATTGATTCGGGTCCAGCTTGATATTAGTATCCCGCCGGGGATTTGTCAACCGTTTATTGCTCCGCGCTCTGGGGCGTCACCCGGTACTCCGCCACGGGGCTGGCGGCAATCTGTCCGCACACGTCGGCGGACACGGCGTTCATTGCCTGACGCACGGCGTTCTTTATCGCGGCGGCGTCGGAGGAGCCGTGGGCCTTGATCACGGGCTTGGATATGCCCAGCATGGCGGTGCCCCCCACCTCGGAGGAGTCGAACATCTTCTTCAGACCCATGATGTCGTCCTTGACCATGGCGGCGGCTATTTTTGCCTTGGTGCTGCCCATGAAGATGCGTTTGAGCTGACCCATGGCGAATATGCCCATGCCCTCCAGCGTCTTGAGGAGGACGTTGCCGGTAAAGCCGTCGGTGACTACGACGTCGCACTTGTCCAGCATAACGTCCCGGGCCTCGACGTTGCCGATAAAGTTTATCCTGCCCTCGTCCCCCGCCGTCTTGAGCAGCTTGTACGTCTCCTGGCGGAGAGCGTCGCCCTTGGTGTCCTCGGCGCCGATGTTCAGGAGGGCCACCCGGGGGTCGCTTATGCCCATCACGGTCTTGGCGTAGTAGTAGCCCATGAAGGCGAACTGGATGAGGTATTCGCTGGAGCACTCGGCGTTGGCGCCGCAGTCGATAAGCAGGGTGCCCTTCCCGCCGTTGGGGATGAGAGGGGCCAGGGCCGCGCGGCGCACGCCCTTTATCCGCTTGACCACCAGCGTGGCGCCGGAGATGAGAGCGCCGGTGGAACCGGCGGACACCATGGCGTCGGCCTTACCGTCGTGGACGAGCTTCAGTCCGACGGTCATGGAGGAGTCGGGCTTTGAGCGGACGGCATTGGCCGGGTCGTCGTGCATGTCTATGACCTCGGCGGCGTTGGCAATCTCAACCTTTGCGGGCAGTTCCTTCCGGCCCATTTTGTCAAGACAGCGGAGGATCTCTTCTCCGCGTCCCACGAGGATGATCTCCGCGCCAAGCTCCTCGGCGGCCTGTATGGCGCCCTTGACTATCTCAAAGGGGGCGTTGTCACCACCCATGGCGTCAACCACTATTTTCATAGTCTTTATCTCCAATCTTATTTCCGGGACGGGTCCCCGGTCTTCAGTCCAGTCTGCCTTCCTGCGCCATATCCGCCAGGATGGACAGCGATCTGGCTGAGATCTCTGCGTTTTTATTTCTCTTCCCCTTCACCCGGTGGTCAAGGGGCGTTATTATCCCGAAATTGACGTTCATGGGCTGGAAATCGCCCACGCTTCCGCCGCTGACGTACATGGACAGGGCTCCGATGGCCGTCTCCGCCGGGAAATCGGCGGGGGTGAGGCCGCGAAGCTCTCTTGCCGTCTCGAGGCCGGCCAGCAGACCGGAGGCGGCGGACTCAACGTAACCCTCCACGCCGGTCATCTGTCCGGCGAAGGATATGCGCTTGTCGCTTTTGAGTCTGTAATATCTGTCCAGCAGGGACGGTGAATTCAGATACGTATTTCTGTGCATGACGCCGTAGCGCACGTACTCGGCATGGGCAAGGGCAGGTATCATGGAGAACACCCGCCGCTGCTCGGGGAATTTCAGATGGGTCTGAAAGCCCACTATGTTGTACAGCGTCCCCGCCTCGTTGTCCTGGCGGAGCTGCACCACGGCGTAGGGCTCTTTCCCGGTCTTCGGGTCTTTTATGCCCACGGGCTTGAGCGGTCCGTACCGCAGGGTATCCTCCCCTCGGCGGGCCATGACCTCCACGGGCATGCATCCCTCGAACACTCCCCCGTCGTCAAAGCCGTGGAGCTGCGCTTCCTGCGCCGATGCCAGTTCACGGACGAAAGATACGTACTGTTCCTTATCCATGGGGCAGTTGACGTAGTCGGCGGTGCCCTTGTCGTAGCGGGAGGCGAAGAAGGCGCTTTCCATATCCACGCTCTCCAGAGTCACGATGGGGGCCACGGCGTCGAAAAAGTGCAGATCGGAGCCGGGACACAGGGCCGCTATGGCCTGTGCCATGGGATCCGACGTCAGAGGCCCGGTGGCGATGATCACCCGGCCGTCGGGTATCCGGTCAGCCTCCCGGTACTCCACCGTTACGCAAGGGTGCGAGGTCAGCGTGTCGGTGACCATGCGGGAGAAAGTCTCTCTGTCCACAGCCAGCGCGCCTCCGGCGGGCAGCCGGGTGGCGTCAGCGCA
Organism: Oscillospiraceae bacterium; assembly: GCA_016286595.1. Taxonomy (GTDB): domain Bacteria; phylum Bacillota; class Clostridia; order Oscillospirales; family Oscillospiraceae; genus RUG626. The sequence goes on from JAEETR010000087.1 coordinate 3,074, forward strand.
GCGCATGATGAGGCTGTCAAGGCGCCGCATCTCCTCCTTGAGAAGGCCCACGGCGTTCGTAAGTTCGTCGGAGCGCAGGGAGTTGGAGCACACCAGTTCCGCGAAGGTGTCCGCCGTGTGGGCGGGGGTGCGCTTTTCCGGCTTCATCTCCACCAGAGTCACGTCTATCCCCCGTTTTGCCAGCTGCCATGCCGCCTCGCTGCCTGCGAGGCCGGCGCCCAGCACGGTGACGGGGCTCACGCCTTACCCTCCGCGTTTTTCCTTGTTGAGGTCTTTTTCGCGCTCTTTGCCGCGGCGGACTTTTTCGCCGCAGACTTCTTCGAGGCGGAGTTTTTGATCTCAGGGGCCTCTCCTGCGGCGGAGATATCGTCCGGTTTGGAGGCGGAGGATGATTTTCTCCTGTATCCCCGCTTGTCCTCCGGCAGGAAATTGGAGCACTTCTCGTTTATGCAGTAGGGCTTCATAAAACCTCTGCCGGAGCGCTTGAACATGGTCTGCCCGCAAACGGGGCAGTTGTCCTTCACCGGCACGTCCCAGGTGATGAAGCCGCAGGTCTTCAGGTTTTCGCAGGCGTAATAGGTATAGCCGTTGCGGGAGGTGCGCTTGAGTATGCGCCCGCCGCAGCGGGGACATTTGCCGGGCATCTCCACGACTATGGGCATGGTGAACTTGCACTCGGGGTAGCCCGGGCATGCCAGGAAACGGCCGAAGCGGCCGGATTTTATCACGAGCTTGCGCCCGCAGTTGGGGCAGACCTCGTCGGTCTCCTCGGCGGGTATGCGGATATACTCGCCCTCCAGCGCCTTTTCGGCGGACTTGAGGGAATCGTCAAAGGGACCGTAGAACTCCCGGAGCACGTCCTTCCAGGGCTTTTTGCCCTTCTCCACGCCGTCCAGCTCCTCCTCCATCCTGGCGGTGAAGCCCAAATCGACGATATCGGTGAAGCGCTCCTTCATCAGTTCTGTGACAACCTCGCCGGTGGGGGTGGGCCGCAGGTTCTTGCCCTCCTTGACGACGTATTCCCTGTCGATGATGGTGGACACGGTGGGTGCGTAGGTGCTGGGGCGGCCAACGCCGGTCTCCTCCATCTCGCGGATAAGGCTGGCTTCGGTATATCTGGCGGGGGGCTGGGTGAACTTCTGCTCCCTGTCGAGGCCACGGAGCGTCAGTTCCTCTCCCTCGGTCAGGTCGGGCAGGTCCTGGGTCTTCTCCTCCTCCGCGTCGTCCCGGCCCTCCTCGTAAACGGCGGTAAAGCCGGGGAATTTCATCACGTTGGCGGAGCAGCGGAAGGTATATCCCGCCGACTCGATATTCGCGGTAACGCTGTCGAAAACGGCATTGGCCATCTGGCTGGCTATGAACCTGTTCCAGATGAGCCTGTAAAGCCGGTACTGGTCGCTGGTGACGAAGGCCTTCACCCGTTCCGGTGTCAGGGTCACGTCGGTGGGACGGATGGCCTCGTGGGCGTCCTGGGCGCCGCTCTTTGTGCGGAAGGTGCGGGGCTTGCCGTAATAGTAGCTGCTGCCGTAACGCTCACGTATAACGTTTCCGGCGGCGGACAGCGCCTCGGCGGATATGCGCAGGGAATCGGTACGCATGTAGGTTATAAGGCCTACTGTGCCTCCCTCGATATCCACGCCCTCGTAAAGCTGCTGGGCGATGCTCATGGTGCGGCGGGGCGTCATACCCAGTTTTCTGGATGCCTCCTGCTGCAGCGTGGAGGTTATGAACGGGGGCGACGGGGAACGCTGGCGGTCTGCCCGCTTCACATCCCTGACGCGGAACACGTCGGCTGAGACGGCGGCAGCGACGGCGTTGACGTCCTCCTCGCTGCCCAGCTCGCCCTTCTTCCCGCCCTTGCCGTAATATGCGGCGGTGAACACGGCGTCGGAGCCGGACTTGGACAGTCTGGCATTGAGAAGCCAGTACTCCTTGGGCACGAAGGCCCGGATCTCCGCCTCTCTGTCCACCACCATTCTGGTGGCGACGGACTGGACCCGTCCCGCGGAAAGGCCCTTCTTGACCTTTCTCCACAGGAAGGGGGACAGCTTGTAGCCCACCACCCTGTCGAGGATGCGGCGGGCCTGCTGGGCGTCCACCAGGTCCTGGTCGATGGCCCGGGGATGGCGGATGGAGTCGGTGACGACGCTCTTCGTTATCTCGTTGAAGGTGACCCGGTTGACCTGGTCGTCGGGTATATCAAGCAGTTCCTTCAGGTGCCAGGAAATGGCCTCGCCCTCACGATCGGGGTCGGTGGCGAGGTACACCCTGCTGCTGGCTCTCGCGGCCTTGCGCAGCGCGTCTATGGTGTCCTCCCTGCCCTTGACGGGCTGATAGTCGGGGATGAAGCCCCCCTCTATGTCCACGCCCATCGTGCTCTTGGGCAGGTCCCGCAGATGGCCCATGGAGGCCGTGACCCTGTACTCGGGCCCCAGATATTTGCCTATCGTCTTGGCTTTGGCGGGAGACTCGACTATTACAAGATTGGTCTTCGCTCTTGGCATTGGGGTTTCCTCACTTCGTGGATGTAATCTCGATAAGGCGCGTAAACCGTTTCCCGGCGCTCTGGGATACGTACCCCTTTATCTCCAGCATCGTCAGCGCGGAGAGCACCGCCGAGGCCGGAAGCGCGCAGGAATTGATGATATCGTCAACGTGGATATTCTCACCGGTCATGGCGGCGATGACCGCCGCTTCCTCCGGTGTGAGCTCTTCCGGGCTTATCTTTACGCCACTATAAGCCACGGTTTTTTCCTTGTCAATCTCTTTTTTTGTCGAAGTACGGGGCCTTGAATAGGCCGCGGGAGGTGCCGTGGCGGGCATTTCCGCGGTGAAAACGTCCTCCTCGGGCGCGTCGTAAGCGTCCTCCGGTCCCAGCTTTTCCGGGAACAATCCGGCATAGTATTCCAGCACGTCCCAGCCCGTGGCCACCGCCGTGGCGCCCTCGCGCAGGAGGCGGTTTGCGCCGGTGGAACGGTAGGAATCCACGTTTCCCGGCACGGCGAAAACGTCCCTTCCCTGTTCGAGAGCCCGGGAAGCTGTTATTAGCGCGCCGGATCGCTCCGGCGCCTCGGCCACCACCACGCCCACGGAAAGGCCGCTGATTATCCTGTTTCTCACGGGGAAATTCTCGGCCAGAGGTCTCGTGCCCGGCGGATACTCGCTCACGATGGCCCCGGAGGCCGCCACGTCGTCGAAAAGGGCGGCGTTGGAGGGC
>JAEETR010000088.1 GCA_016286595.1 Oscillospiraceae bacterium
ACCAAGGAGACCGACACGCTGGACGGCTGGTTCGATTCCGGCTCCACCCACATCGCCTCCATGGAGCTGGACGCCCCCGGCGTCTGGCCCTCCGACCTGTATATGGAGGGCGGCGACCAGTACCGCGGCTGGTTCCAGTCCAGTCTGCTGACCGCCGTGGCCGTCAAGGGCGCCGCGCCCTACCGCGCCGTGCTGACCCACGGCTGGACCGTGGACGGCGAGGGCAAACAGATGCACAAGTCCCTGGGCAACGGCATAGCCCCGGAGGACATCATAAAGAAGTACGGCGCCGACCTCATAAGACTGTGGGCCGCCTCCGCCGACTACCGTCAGGACATGCGCTGCTCCGACAACATATTCAAGCAGCTGTCCGACAAATATCTTAAGATCCGCAACACCGCCCGATACATCCTGGGCAACCTGGAGGGCTTCGACCCGGCGGACGTGATGGATTACGACGATATGCTGCCCCTTGACAAGTGGGCTCTTGCCCAGCTGGAGCAGCTGGTGGAGAAGTGCATCGCCGCCTACGACAAGTACGAGTTCCACGCCGTGACCTATGCCGTGCACAACTTCTGCGTGGTGGAGATGTCCAACTTCTATCTCGACATCATCAAGGACCGTTTGTACTGCGACGACCGGAACAGCCTTTCCGGCCGCAGCGCCAGAAGCGCCATATGGACCATACTTGACGCCATGGTGCGGCTCCTTGCCCCCATCCTGGCCTTCACCTCCGACGAGATCTGGCAGGCCATGCCCCACACCGCGGGGGACGATACCCGCCACGTCATGCTCAACGACATGCCCGCCGCCCACCCCGAGAGAGTCCTCTCCGAAGAGGAGACCGCCCGCTGGGAGTACGTGCGGCAGCTGCGTGTGGACGTTCTCAAGGCGCTGGAGCTGAAGCGGGCCGACAAGACTATCGGCAAGCCCCTGGACGCCCAGATCACGCTGTTCGTCAACGGCGACGCCGCGGCGGAGTTCGAGAAGCTGGGCGACGTGGACCTGGCTCAGGTGTTCATAGTGTCCGACGTAAAGGTCGTCAGCGGCTCCGGCGAGGGCTATACCGGCGACGTGCCCGGCGTGACCGTGCTGGCCGAGCCCTGCGAGAGGGAAAAGTGCGTTCGGTGCTGGACCCGTTCCGTTACCGTGGGCTCCGACCCCGATCACCCCGAGCTGTGCGCGAGGTGCGCGGGAGTGGTCAAGAGCTTCATAGTGGAATAAAATGTTCGAAAAACAATTGTCAGGGCGGCTTTCTGCCGCCCTGACGTGGTATAAGGTTATATTATGAACGTACCGATAGATATAACCGGCACGGTGCTCCGCACCCCGCGGCTGACGCTCCGCCCGTGGAGCGAGGCCGACCTGGCCGATTTGTACGAGTACGCCTGCGTCCCCGGAGTGGGGGAGATGGCCGGGTGGAAGCATCACGAGAGCGTGGAGGAATCAAGAAGGATCCTTGACATGTTCATCTCGGAGAAAAAGACCTTCGCCATCGAGTACGAGAGCAGGGTCATCGGCTCCCTCGGTAGTGAGGAGTACGACGAGGAGCAGTATCCGGGACTTGCGCCCCTGCGCTGCAGGGAGATCGGCTACGTGCTTTCAAAGGATCACTGGGGGCGGGGACTCATGCCCGAGGCGGTGACGGCGGCAGCGGACTATCTCTTTGAGAAGATCGGCGCAGACGCCGTGGTTTGCGGTCACTTCACGCAAAACGGGCAGTCCGCCCGGGTACAGGAGAAGTGCGGCTTCCGTTACTATGCCGGCGGCACCTTCAGGACCGCCATGGGCACCGTGGAAAATAACGTGCTCAATATTCTCACGAGAGACGAGTGGGCGGCCCGCCGCCGCTGACCGGGAGGAGATATGCTTTACGCCATCATAGCCGCAGTCGTGTGCGGCCTTGACCAGCTGACGAAATATCTAATAAGCAGCAGCCTCGACTGGCATGAGTACGTGGACGTCCTGCCGGGGGTCCTGCAGCTGACACGCTGCGCCAACACCGGCGGCGCGTTCTCCATGCTGTCGGACTACACGTGGGCGCTGACGGCCGTATCCGTGGTGTGTATCGCGCTTTTCCTCGTGCTTCTGACGAGGAAGTGGCTGGACGGAGGGGAGAAGGCGGCCCTTGCAATGGTGCTGGGCGGCGCCCTCGGCAATGCCATCGACCGTATACTGTACGGACAGGTGGTGGATATGTTCGTGTTCGTCCCCACGGGGCTGTCCGTGTTCAACGTGGCGGATGTTTTCATCTGCGTGGGCGGCGGGCTGTTCTGCCTTCTGTACCTGATAAAGATACTGAAGGAGGACCGGTTCCACCATCCCGCCCTGAAGGGCGGGGAAATGCCGGAGCTGAAGCGGCTCCGGTCAAGGCCGCGGCTGGCGGAAGACGGTGAAGACCATGAAGATAACGGTTGACGAGACCTTTGCCGGGGAGCGGATAGACGCGTTCCTTGCCCGCTCCCTGCAGGATTTGAGCCGCAGCGCCGCCCAGAAGCTCATCGACAGCGGCGCGGTGACGGTGAACGGACGGCCCGTAAAGAAAAATCACAGGATGGCTGCGGGTGAGTGCTGCGGCGTGGAGCTGCCCGAGCCGGAGACGCTGGACGTGACGGCGGAGGATATCCCGCTGGACGTGGTGTACGAGGACAGCGACGTCATCGTGGTCAACAAGCCAAAGGGCATGGTGGTGCACCCGGCCCCGGGGCACCCGGACGGCACGCTGGTAAACGCTCTGATGCATCACTGCGGCGACAGTCTTTCCGGCATAAACGGGGTCCTGCGCCCCGGCATAGTCCACAGGATCGACAAGGATACCTCCGGACTCATAATCGCCGCCAAGAATGACGCCGCCCACCGGTCACTGGCCGCGCAGCTGAAGGACCACAGCCTTTACCGTGAATACGCGGCGGTGGTCTGCGGCGTGATAAAGGAGGATTCCGGCACCGTGAACGCCCCCATCGGACGGCACCCGGTGGACAGAAAGCGGCAGGCGGTCACGCAGCGCAATTCCCGACCCGCCGTGACGCACTACGAGGTGGCCGCACGGTACGAGGGCTATACGCTGGTCCATTGCCGCCTTGAGACGGGCCGCACCCATCAGATCCGAGTACACATGGCCCACCTGGGCCATCCGGTGCTGGGGGATACGGTCTACGGCCGGAAAAAGCCGCTGAAGGGGCTTGACGGCCAGTGCCTCCACGCCTGGAAACTGCATTTCACCCATCCCTCCACGGGCGAGGTGATCGAATGCGAGGCTCCGCTGCCGGAGTATTTCACGGAAGTCCTGCGAAAACTTGAGAACAAGCAATAAAAAACCGGTACGAATCATCGTACCGGTTTTTTGTATCACAAAGTTCGCGCTTATTTCTCCACCGGGACTATCGCCAGATGCAGCTCGTCAAGCTGCTTCTGCTCCACGACGGAGGGGGCGCCCATCATAACGTCCTCGGCGTTCTTGTTCATGGGGAAGGTGATGACCTCACGGATGGATTCCTCACCGGTGAGAAGCATTATCATGCGGTCGATCCCGGGAGCCGCGCCCGCGTGAGGGGGCGCGCCGTAACAGAAGGCGTTGTACATGGCGGGGAACTTGGCCTTCACGTCCTCCTCGCCAAGCTTCACCAGCTCAAAGGCCTTTATCATTATCTCCGGGTCGTGGTTGCGCACGGCGCCGGAGGCGCTCTCATAGCCGTTGATCACCAGATCGTACTGGAAGGCGGTGATGCTGAGGGGGTCGATCTCGCCCCGCTCCGCCTTTTCCAGCACCTCCAGCCC
>JAEETR010000089.1 GCA_016286595.1 Oscillospiraceae bacterium
GGAATCGAACCCACGTCCCCAGCTTGGAAGGCTGGTGCACTAGCCGTTATGCTACGCCCGCATTTTCGGCGCCGCCGCGGCTCAAACGGCTTAACGATAATAACATAGTAAACAACGCTTGTCAATTGTTTTTTGTCCTCCCCTCCCCGGACGCAAAAAAGCCCCGTCCGCAGGACGGGGCTTTCGTTACGCTCTTTACTTCACGCGGACTATGCACTTGGCGCTGACGCCGTCGACCGTGACGGTCAGCGTGGCGGTGCCCTTGCCCACGCCTATGACCAGACCGGACTGGAGCACCTGGAAAACGCTGGTGTTACTGGACTCCCAGACCGGCGTATTGGTTATCTCCGCGGGGACCGTCTTGACCTTAAGCTGAACTTCCTCGGATACCTTCATGGTGAAGTCGGTCTTCTCCCTGCCGGCGTAGGTTATCATAATGCTCTCGGCGTTGATGGTGGGCGGATCGATGACGATGGGAGGATCGGGCTCGTCGATCACAGGGTCAGGCTGCGTGGGTTCATCGGTACCAGGCTGCGTACTATCTCCGGGGTTGGTGCCGTCGACGCTGCTCACACCGCCGGACTGGGAGGTGTCGGGATTGGCGCCGTCCTGCCCGTCGGTATTGGCCTTTTTCTCGTTATGGGCGTTAACCAGCAGCACCACGACGGCCGCGATGAGGGCCACCATGAGAAGGATGCCGATGACCAGCTTCCAGGTGGAGTTGTCGGCGTCGGCCGCTCTCTTTCCCTTGCTGCTTCTCCTGGCGCCGCAATAGGGGCACCTGGCGCGCAGTCCGGAATACTGTCTGTCACATCTGCTGCACTTTACCTGCGGCAAAAATCCCATATCAATCTCCTATCTGCCGCCACACGGAGAGCGGCTCGTCGTCGATGTTAACGCTCGTCGCCAGGGGCGCGAGCCCTCGGAAAAAACGAACGGGTATTTTCTATCTAATTTTACAACACCCTTTATAATTCGTCAATGATTACGGGAGAAACTTTTGTGGGAATCGACGCCGTCACAGCATGGAAGCCTTCTCCAGGTCCTCTCTCTTCACGGTGATAAGATCCTCCATCTCGGGGCTTTCAATCTCAGCCACCCTGTCGGAGTGGGCCGAGATCATGTTCTCGAAAAAGTTGCGGACGTCTCTTGCGTTGCCGAAGTTCTCGTCCCTGCCCTCGAACAGTTCGTTAAGGTGGTTCCTGGCGTATTCCTCCGCCTCCCCGTCCAGCTTATAGCTGTTTTTGGAGCACATGAAGCTGAATATCCGGAAAAGCTCGTCGCCGTTATAGTCCTCAAAGACGAAATAGCGGTTGAAGCGGGACTCGAGGCCGGGGTTGGAGTCGATGAACTGCTCCATCAGCTCCTCATAGCCCGCCACGATGACCACAAAGTCGTCCCGGTGGTCCTCCATGGCCTTGAGGATGGTCTCCACCGCCTCGTGACCGAAATCGTTGGTGCCGTCCTTGGAGGTAAGCGCGTAGGCCTCGTCGATGAAGAGTACGCCGCCCAGCGCCTTGTTAATCGCCTCCTGGGTCTTGATGGCCGTCTGTCCTACGAAGCCCGCCACCAGACCGGACCGGTCCACCTCCACCAGCTGTCCCTTGGACAGCACGCCTATGGCGCAGTACAGCTGTGCTATCAGGCGGGCGACGGTGGTCTTGCCGGTGCCGGGATTGCCCATGAACACCAGATGCAGCGACATCGCCGGCACGGGCAGGTCCTGCTCCTGACGCAGTTTTCTAACCTTGGCAAGATTTATGAGAGAGCGCACGTTCTTCTTGATGCGCTCAAGACCCACAAGCTCGTCCAGCTCCTTGAGGAGCTCGTCCAGGTCCGGCGTTTCCGGCGCCTGCTCCGCCTGGGTCTTCGGGGCCGAGGGTGTCAGCACGTCCTCTTTCGCCAGCTCACGGAGCATCTCGTCCGCCGCCCTCTGAGCGTCGTCAAGAGAGCGGGTCAGGTCGCTGCGCTCCTTCACGCTCTTGAACTCGGACATATCCGTGGGATCGATCTTCTTGAGTATGTCGGAAAGATACGCCCCGGGCGGTCTGAGCCCGTAGGAGTTGAAATCAACGTTCAGACCGTAATCTTTTTCTTTGTCCTTCTTCCCCATTTGTGCCTCTCCTTGAAAGATCCGTTATCAGAAATCGCAGCTGCCCACAGTTCTGGGATGGGGTATGACGTCGCGTATGTTGGAAACGCCCGTAAGGTACATTATCATGCGCTCGAAGCCCAGGCCGAAGCCGGCGTGGGTGCACCCGCCGTAACGGCGCAGGTCGAGATATGCTGCGTAGTCCTCCTCCCGCATGCCGCACTCGGCGATACGCTTTTCAAGCAGGTCCAGCCGCTCCTCTCTCTGGGAGCCGCCGATGATCTCGCCGATGCCGGGGACGAGGCAATCCGCCGCCGCCACGGTCTTCCCGTCGTCGTTCAGGCGCATATAGAAGGCCTTTATCTCCTTGGGATAATCCGTAACGAACACGGGCTTTTTGAATATCTCCTCAGTGAGGAAGCGCTCATGCTCGGTCTGCAGGTCGCAGCCCCAGTAAGGGGTGTAATCGAACTTGTGACCGCTCTTGATGAGCATGTCCACCGCGTCGGTATAGGTGACGCGGCCGAAATCGCTGGATACAACGTGCTTGAGCCTTTCCATGAGGCCCTTATCCACAAAGGAGTTGAAAAACGCCATCTCGTCGGGGCACTTTTCCA
>JAEETR010000090.1 GCA_016286595.1 Oscillospiraceae bacterium
GAATATATTGTCGGGACCGTAGCGGCCCACCATCACTCTCTGAAACCAGGAACGGATCATAAAAACACTCCCCGGAGATAATTTCAAACATATCATAGCACAAAATCATCCCGGGGAACGGAAATACATAAATAATTTACAAAAAGCTCACGGCAACAGGAGCGGCGCGCTTGAGCGCTTTTTATCGCAGATCTCGTCGATGGCGGCGATGTACTCCTGGGGGTACTTCTTGTTTGTGACCCGCTCGATGGCGCCGGTGGCACGGTTGGTGAACTTGGACGTGGCCCCGGCGCCCGCGCCGATGACGGGGGCGGCCTCGTCCATTATCATCACGTTGTAAAGGCACTCGTATCCCGGCTTTGCCCAGCCCACGTTCTCAAAGCCGCCGGAGATGAACTTCTGCCGGTAGAGATAGTAGGGGGCGTAGCCCGCGGCGGTGAGATTATCAAGGGCGAAGTCCAGCATGGCGCCCACCTCGTCGCCGCTGGGAACGGGCACGCCGCCCAATGTTATCTTCGAGCCCTTTTTCAGAGCCAGGGTGTGGACGGTGATATTTTCCGCGTCCAGGGCGATGAGTTCCCGGAGACTTTTTTCAAAGGTCTCCGGCGTGTCCAGGGGCAGACCGGCTATAAGGTCGGCGTTTATGGCCCCGGGGAAATACTGCCGCGCCATGGCCCAGGCTTTGCGGAAGTCGTCGGCGGTGTGGCGGCGGCCTATGGCCCGCAGCACGTCGTCGGAGGTGGTCTGGGGGTTGATGCTTATGCGGCGGACGCCGCCGTCGGCCAGGGCTTTGAGCTTGTCGGGCGTGACGGTGTCGGGCCGCCCCGCCTCCACGGAGAACTCCGAAAGCGCGCTCAGATCGAGGTTTTTGCGAAGATGTGCGATGAGGTCGGCAAGCTGGCTCGCCGTCAGCGTGGTGGGGGTGCCGCCGCCGATATAGAGGGCGGTTATCCGTGCGCCCCGGGCGGCGATGAGATCGCCGACGGCGGTTATCTCTTTTTTCAGCGCCTCCAGATAGGGGGCGATGAGCTTCATGGTTTTGGCCACGTCGGAACTGACGAAGCTGCAGTAGGCGCAGCGGGTGGGACAGAAGGGTATGCCCACGTAGAGCCCAACGTCCCGTTCGCCGATGGCGCTCTGAATTTTCAGCGACGCCTCCGCGGTGTCGGCGCACAGCCTTGCCCTGCCGGGGCTTACCCGGTAAAGCCTCTCCATACGCGAGACGGCGGCGGAGCGGGTGACGCCCTTTTCCAGCATGCCGGTCATTATGGTCACGGGCCGCACACCGGTCAGCGCACCCCAGGGGGGCCGGCTGCCCAGCAGCTTCACCGCCGCGTTGTAGAAGGACAGCTTCAGTATCTTCTGCTTCTCCCGGTCCTCGGCCAGAGGGCCGGTGAGGGCGGATTTTTCCACGTGGGAGATGCCCACGGCGGTTTTCCCCGCGTAAAAAAGGCGGGTGCGGGCGGTGACCCGCCGCTCACCCGCGGACATGGTAATAACGGCCAGACTGTCCCCCTCCGGCTCGCCCTCGGGGTACTCGGGCCGTTCGGCGGGGAACAGCGTCAGAAGTATCTGCTCCGCCGCGTACTTATAGTCGTTTCCTTCAAGATAGAGCTTCATTCTCCCAGGGCATACCTCATATAGTAGTTGTTGGCCCGCTCAAGGTCCAGGGTGGTGGCGTCCATGTGGCCGGGATAGACCTCGTAGTCCCCCTCAAGACGGGCAAGGCGACGCAGGGAAGCCATCATCTGGTCCATGTCGCCGCCGGGCAGGTCGGTCCTGCCGCAGCTGCCCTCGAAGAGGGTGTCCCCGGTGAAAAGGGCGTTCTCGCACGTGAAGCACACGCTGCCGGGGGAGTGGCCCGGGGTGGACAGCACGGTGAACTTAAGCCCGCCAACCTCCACGGTGTCGCCGTCGCCTATGAGCACGGCGCTGCGGGGGATGACGAAGGTGCGGCTGCGGCCGGTCTCGGCGGCGCCGTCGGCGGGATTTACGTAGACCACCGCGCCGGTCTCCTCCATGAGGGACTCCACGGCGCCGGTGTGGTCGAAGTGGCAGTGGGTTATGAGGATGGCCTTAACCGTGAGGCGGGTCTGCTCGATATAGTCCATTATGGTGTTGATCTCGTCGCCGGGGTCGATGACGGCGCACTGGAGCGTATTCTCGTCGGCGACCACGTAGCAGTTGGCCTCCATGTGACCCACGGGCAGAGTTTTTATAAGCATAAACGTCTCCTTTTACGCCAATCAGCCGTTTTTCGTGTCGAAAAGTATGGTAACGGGTCCGTCGTTCAGGCTTTGCACCTTCATGTCCGCGCCGAACTGCCCGTGCTTCACGGTGAAGCCCCGGCGGCGGCACTCGTCCATGAAAAGCTCGTAGAGCGGCACGGCCGTGTCGGGACGGGCCGCGTCGGTGAAGCCGGGACGGCGGGAGCTCGTGTCGGCAAAGAGGGTGAACTGGCTCACCGTGAGTATCTCGCCGCCCACGGCGGCAAGGTTCAGGTTCATCTTTCCGGCGTCGTCCTCGAACACGCGCAGACCGCATACGCGGTCGGCAAGACGGAGGGCATCCTCCGCCGTGTCGTCCTTATGGACGCCCAGCAGCACGAGATAGCCTCTGCCTATCTCGGCGGTGACGGCGCCGCCGATGGCGACGCTCGCGGACGTTACGCGGGTGAGTACGGCGCGCACGAAAAGGCCCCCCTTCGGTGATAGTGCGGCTTTCCCCCGGGGAAAGCGGTGACGACGCTATATACTGTGCCGCTGAACTTCCTTTACCCCTCTCACGGAGGCAAGGCGGGCGATGACGGCGCTGAGCTCGTCCCGGTTGCGGACGGACAGGGTGATATAGACTCTCGCC
>JAEETR010000091.1 GCA_016286595.1 Oscillospiraceae bacterium
ACCATCTTCTCCACCATGACGGTGATATAGTCAAACGATGAGCTGGCCACCTCGATATCCCCGGAGGATATCCGGTTATCGAATTTCAGATCGTAGGACAGCTGATAGACGCCGGCTGCCGCCCGGGAGCCGGACAGCACCTTGGAGAGGTCCACGTAGGCGGTGATGGAGTCCCTTGACAGGGCGGAAAGATGGTTCCTCCTGCCGGAGAAGCGGATGGTGAGCTTGTCGGTGTTGTAATCGGTGACGATGAGATTGTTGTCCGCCAGCTTCTCCTCCCCGGTGAACACCACGGGGATATTGGTGATGGACACGTCCTTTACCGGGTTATCCACGAACGACACGTAAAGCCACAGACCTACGGCTATGACGATGGAAGCCAGGACGTATAAGAATCTCTGATACCGGTCGAATCTGTTGTTTTTCTCGTTCATACTCATTCACCGCCGCCGTTCTTCGCCTTTATCTGGCGGAACAGTCCCTTCTGGGGCTCCTTGGGAAGAAGCTCCGTCATGAGAAGACGCTCCAGCGTCTTGGGGTCGAGATGACGCTTGAGCATACCCTCCGTCGCCACGGAGATCGAGCCGGTCTCCTCGGACACTATCACGACTATGGCGTCGGAGCGCTCGCTCATGCCTATGCCCGCCCGGTGGCGCATGCCCAGGTCCCGGCTAATGTTGTTGTTTCCGGACAGGGGCAGCATGCAGGCGGCTCCCGCTATGCGTCCGCCCCGGATTATCACGGCGCCGTCGTGAAGCGACGCCTTGTCGAAGAAGATGTTTTTGATCAGATCCGCCGCCGGCGCCGCGTCGATGATGGTGCCGGTCTTTATATATGCCTCAAGGTTAATGGCCCGCTCGAAAACGATAAGCGCACCGGTGCGGGATTCGGACATATCCGTGCAGGCCAGCACCACCTGGGTGATGGCGTTCTGCAGCGCCGTATTGCTCACCGATTTGCCGAAAATACCGGTGGAGAAGCCTCCGGTGCTGCCCACTCTCTCCAGTATGCCCCGTATTTCCGGCTGGAACAGCACGATGACGGCCAGCAGTCCCACCTCGAAGGCGTTGCCCAGGAGATACTGTACCACGGGCAGGGGTATCACGCTCGTAATGCCCATCACCAGCAGCAGAAGGAATATGCCCTTGATGACGTTGGCGGAGTTGGTCCTTCTGATGAAGGCCAGCAGCTTGTACACGAGGAAGGCAACAATGGCTATGTCTATGATGTCCCAGCCGGTAATGGTGGAAACGAAATTCCCGGCTTTAAGGAAAAATTCGTTCATCGTAGCTGTAAGTCTTTCGGCCACGGCCTATCCCTCCTCTCACGGCATAATATGCCATAATATCTTTATCTTTGTATTATAGTATAATCTTCCCGTTTTGGCAATAAAGATGTGCCAAGATTTTGACGCTGTCAACCTTTTGATTTGGTCAGTTTTCTCACCGCCGACACCAGGGCGGCCACGTCGGAACGGCGGGAGAAGTCCGACACGCTGACTCTGACCGTTCCGTCGGGGGCGGTGCCGGCCCATCTGTGGGCCATGGGCGCGCAGTGAAGCCCCGCTCTCACGGCAATGCCCATCTCGCCCAGCTCCTCCGCCGCGCGTTCAGAGCCCATGTCCCCGATCGTGAACGACAGGCACCCGGTCTGCCTCGCCGGGTCCTCCGGGGCGTAGACGGTGACGCCGCCGATCTCCGAAAGTCCCCGGGCCGTCTGCCGCAGAAGTTCCCTCTCATGCCGCCGGACGGCGGCGGGAGTGCGGCGCAGGACGTACTCCAGTCCCGCCAGGAGGCCGGCGATTCCCGGCACGTTGTGAGTGCCCGCCTCCAGCATGTCGGGCAGGAAGGCTGGCATCGTCTCCAGTTCCGAGGCGCTGCCGCTGCCTCCGTACAGCAGGGGCTCTGCGTCGCCGCCGCACAGCAGCAGCCCGGTACCCTGAGGGCCGTACAGTCCCTTGTGGCCGGGCATGGCGATGAACCGCGCCCCGAGAGCCTCCATATCGATATCCTCGCATCCGGCGGACTGGGACGCGTCGACGATGAGCGGTATCCCCCGCATACGGCACACCTGCGCGATCTCATCAAGAGGCAGCACGCAGCCGAACACGTTTGAGACGTGGCACAGCACCGCGCATCCGGCTCCCCGACGGGTCATCTCGTCAAAGGATTCAAGAGCAGAATCCGGGTGGAAGAGTTCCGCCCGGACAGGACATATATCCGCTCCCGCCGCCCGGAGGGGCCGCAGTACGGAGTTGTGCTCCCAGGGGGTCGTGATGACCCTCATCCCCGGTCTTACCACGCTTCTGACGGCGATGTTCAGGGCGTGGGTGGCGTTCATGGTGAAAACCACGTTCTCCGGGCTCGTCACGCCGAACAGTCTGGCCGCCGTCTCACGGCAGCGAAAAACGGTATCCGCCGCCCGCATGGCCGACGCGTATCCTCCCCGTCCGGGGCTCGTCATGGACTTCATGGCGGCGGCGACGGCGCCGTAAACCTCCGCCGGTTTTGTGAAGGTGGTGGCGGCGTTGTCCAGATATATCAAGGTCTGCCCCTCCCCGTCTGCCCGGAGCGGAGCCCGGTCACTATCCTCACGGGCGAGAGCCCCGCCTCCTCGAGGGCTGCTCCCGCCCCTTCGATATACCTCTGCTGTATCCGCACCGAGTAGCCGCAGCCGTTCACGGCGTACTCCGAGGGCGTTCTGACAACGGCCGATGGTATTCCCCGGCGTTCAAGGACTGCCGCCGTGCGCTGGGCGTAGGTCAGCGACGTGCAGACGATAAGACAATAAAGCATAAAAAAGCCTCCCGGCATAAGCGTTATGACCGGTATCGGTCACAGCATTCTATGCCGGAAGGCTATCGTTTGTCAGTGACGTTCAGCTCTCCTGGATAAGGGCGGCGGCATGTACGGCTATGCCCTGCTTCGTACCCGTGAAGCCCAGACCTTCCTCCGTCTTGCCCTTGACGCTGACGCGGGATACGTCCACGCCCATGTTCTCCGCGAGGCAGCGGCGCATATCCTCCACGTAAGGCGCTATGCGGGGAGCCTGGGCTACGATGGTTATATCCGCGTTGCCTATCTCGTAGCCCGCCGCCCTGACGCGGGCGACGGTGTCCCTGAGCAGCACCATGGAGTCGACGTCCTTATACGCCTCGTCCGTGTCCGGGTACAGCCGGCCGATATCCCCCAGGGCGGCGGCGCCCAGCAGGGCGTCGATGAGGGCGTGGGCGGCGGCGTCCGCGTCGGAATGGCCCAGAAGTCCCAGCTCCGAGGGTATCTCCACGCCGCAAAGGACGCATCTTCTCCCCGGCACCAGACGGTGCACGTCGTATCCGAAGCCTATTCTCATACGCCCTCCCTTTCCCTGACTATCGCCCGGGCCGTCGTCAGGTCGAAGGGCGTGGTGATCTTGATGTTCTCATAGCTTCCCTCGACCGTATGGGGCTTCAGCCCCAGAGCCTCAACGGCCATGCAGTCGTCGGTGACGGCCATGCCGGTATCGACGGCGTTCTGCACAGCGGCCTTCAGCACGTCCGCGTCAAACACCTGGGGCGTCTGCATGGCGTACACGCCGGCGCGGTCTATCGTCTCGTCCACGACGCCGTCCTTCACGCGCTTTATGGTGTCCGTCACCTGCACTGCGGGGACGGCGGCGCCGTGCTTTGCGGCGCACTCCACGGCGGCGGTGATGATATCTCCGGTGACGAAGGGCCTTGCCCCGTCCTGCACGGCAATAAGGGTGGTCTCCGGCGGCACGGCCATGGCTCCTGCGTAGACGGAGTCGATGCGCTCCTCTCCGCCGGGCAGTATGGCGGTGCACTTGTCTATCCCGAAGCGGCGGCACACGGAGGCCATGTAGTCCAGATCGTCCTCCCTGGAAACGAGGATGATCTCGTCCACGGCGGCGCAGTTCTGAAACGCCGTCAGCGTGCGGGCTATGACGCTCACTCCGCCGAGTTCCGCCTTCAGCTTGTCCACGCCGCCCATGCGCTTTGACGACCCCGCCGCCACTATCACGGCGGCGCAGTACCGCTCCTGCTCCCTGTTCCCCTTTATTTTCGCCATTATTTTGTCAAGCAGCTTCATAGAAGTCCCCGCTTTCAGTGATAAAAATATGAGACTTTCTATCGGAAATAGAAAGTCTCATATATCAGGTATCGTTCAGATTACTCCTCTTCGGCCACGGGAGCGGCCTCGGCGGACAGAAGGGCCCTGATGCTCAGGGAGACCTTGTGGTTTTCCTCATCGATATTGACTATCTTGGCGTTGACGGTCTCGCCCTCGGAAAGGACCTCGTCGGGCTTGCCGATGCGCTGATTGGCTATCTGGGAGATATGGATAAGGCCGTCCACACCGGGGATGATCTCGGCGAAGGCGCCGAAGGCCATCAGCTTGACGATCTTGACCTCGGCCACGTCGTCCACCTTGTAGGTGTCGGTGAACTTGGTCCAGGGGTTGGCGTTGGGATCCTTGTAGCCCAGGGAGATCTTCTTGTTCTCCTTGTCGAAGGAGATGACGTAAACGTCTATCTCCTGGCCGATGGACAGCACGTCAGCGGGCTGACGGATGCGGTCCCAGCTGATCTCGGACACGTGGACCATGCCGTCCACGCCGCCGATGTCGACGAAAGCGCCGTAGGAGGTCATGGACTTGACCACGCCGTTGTAGTGCTTGCCGACCTCGATCTCCTCCCACAGCTTCTCGGCGCGCTCGCGGCGCTCCTCGAACTGCACGGCGCGGATGGAACCCACCACCCGGCGGCGGGGCTGATTGACCTCGGTGATGCGAAGGCGCACGGTCTTGCCCACCAGCTCGGTCATGGGAGTATCCTTGGGCAGGCCGGACTGGGAAGCGGGCACGAACACCCGGATGCCCTTCAGGTTGACCACTACGCCGCCCTTGTTCTCCTCGGTGACCTTGCCCTCGACGACGGTACGCTCGTTTCTGGCCTGGGCGATATCGTCCCACGCCTTCACGGAGTCAAGGCGCTTCTTGGAGAGCATCACGGTACCCTCCACGTCGTTGACGCGCATGACGTACGCCTCGATGCTGTCGCCCACCTTGACGATGTCGTTAACGTTGGCGTTGGGATCGTCGGTTATCTCCGACGCGGGGATATAGCCGGACTGCTTGGTGCCGAGGTCGATGGATACCTCGGTAGGAGTGACGGCGGCCACTATACCCGTTACCTTCTCCCCTGTATGTAAAGTCTTGATAGACTTTTCAAGCATTTCCTCGAAAGACGCCTCTTCCGCGCTCTCCGCCTCGGGCGCCTCGGCCTGTGCCTGAACTGCCTGCGCAGTCTCCTCAGCGGCGGTCTCCACCGCCTGTTCGGGCTGCTCGTCCCTGATCTCGGACACTTCTTCTCTGATCTCGTCGCTCATCTTCTTGTTTACCTCCTTAATTATCCACTCCGGCGTGGAAGCACCGGCGGTTACACCCACCGTTTTTATCCCGCGAAGCTGTGAAATATCCAGCGCCTCGGCGTTCTCTATAAAAAACACCTTGTCGCAAAGCGGCGCGCATATCTCCGCGAGTTTAACACTGTTGGCGCTGTGCCTGCCACCGATGACGACCACGGCTTCGCATTGGGAGGCCAGAGATGCTGCCTCTTTCTGCCTATTCGCAGTCGTATAACATATTGTATCAAATATTTTCAGATTTGTACACAGTTTTTTTAAAATATTTATGCAAAAATCGAACCTTTCCCTCACAGCGGTGGTCTGAGACACCACCGTGACGGGAATAGCCGCCAATTCCGGGCGGTTTTTTACCAGTTTTTCCGCTTCCTCGGCGCTTTCCAGCACTATCGCGCCCTCGCACCATCCCGCGGAGGCGATGACCTCCGGGTGGTCGCGCTCCCCGAAAATGATTATCTGGCGGCCCGCCTGCCAGTCGTCCCGCACCATGTCGTGGATGCGCTTGACCTCCGGGCAGGTGGCGTCGACTATATTGGCGCCCTTTGCGCGAAGGGCCTCGTACTCCGCCATACCCACGCCGTGGCTTCGGATGATCACGGTCTGGCCGGGCAGCACCTCGTCCGCGGTGTTTACGGTCCTCACTCCCTTGTCCTCAAGGGCGCGAACCACGTCGTTGTTGTGGATGAGCTGACCGAGGGTCACGCAGCCGCCGAACTCCCCGGCGGCCTTTTCCGCCATCTCCACCGCCCGCCGCACTCCGAAGCAGAAGCCGGCGGTCTTCGCGTTAATTATCTCCATTTTTACTGTCGTACACCGCAAGGCCGTGCTCGATGGCGCCGGTCACCAGGGCTATGCTCTCCTCAAGGTTTTTGTCGGAGGTGTCGATTATCAGGGAATCCTCCGCAGGCTTCAGAGGGGCGATGGCACGGGTGGAATCCTGGGTGTCTCTCTTTACAAGGTCGGACAAGACCTGCTCGTAGCTGACGATCTCGCCCTTTTCCGTAAGTTCCAGATACCTTCTTCTGGCCCGCTCCTCGGCGGAGGCCGTCAGGAATATCTTCACCGCCGCCTCCGGCAGCACCACGGTGCCGATGTCCCGCCCGTCCATTATGACGCTGGTCCTCGCCGCCATATCCCGCTGGGTGTCCAGCAGAAAGGCTCTGACCGCCGGGATGGCGGACACGGACGAGGCGTACATTGACACCTCCGGCGTGCGGATGAGGCCGGAGACGTCCTCGCCGTTGAGTATGATATGCTGCTGACCGTCGCCGCCGTAGGTTATGGCGATATGGGTATCCGGCAGCAGAGCGGACACGGCGTCGGCGTCGTCGGGGGCCGCGCCGGCGCGCAGGGCCC